>JBAIWU010000127.1:0-6841 GCA_037917155.1 Candidatus Eiseniibacteriota bacterium | reverse complement strand
CGCGGATCCCCCGCGCCGGGGCGGGCCGCGTGGCCGCGCCCGCACGACTCGGATAGTCTCGCGCCGCCATTCTCGGATGCCCGTCCGCCCGCATCGGTGCGGCGCGTTCCGGGCGCCCGTGCCCATGCTGACATGGAGGACTCGTGACCCGCATCCGCAATCTCCTCGCGGCGGCGTTGCTGCTCGCCGTCGCGCACTCGCCCGCACGGGCGGCCGGCATCGCCCCGGCGGCCCGGCCCGCCGCCCGGCCCGCGGCCGCTGTCGACGACAACGCGCCGTTCTACACGGGCCGTCCCACCGCCGCGGCGTTCCGGGCCGTGCAGACGCAGCGCATCCGGCGCGCGAAGGCCGCCGTCGCGCGCATGCTCGCCGTGAAGGGCCCGCGCACGCTCGAGAACACGCTCGCCCCCTACGACGAGGCGTCGCGCCTGATCGACATGGCGAACAGCCAGTCGGGCCTCATCTACGAGGTGCACCCCGACCGGGCCACGCGCGCAGCCGCCGAAAAGGCCAGCCAGGACGTGTCGGCGTACGCCACCGAGCTGTCGCTCGACCGGCGCGTGTACGACGCGCTCGCGGCGCTCGACGTCTCGCAGGCCGACGCGCCGACGAAGCACTACGTCGAGCACACGCTCATGGAGTTCCGGCTCGCCGGCGTGGACAAGGACAGCACCACGCGCGAGAGGATCCGGGCGCTGAACGATTCGCTCGTCGAGATCGGCCAGGAGTTCGGGCGCAACATCCGGGAGGACCACACGACGGTCACGTGCACGCCGGCCGAGCTGGACGGGCTCCCGAAGGACTTCGTCGACGGCCACAAGCCGGGGTCCGACGGCCGGGTCACGCTGACGATCGAGTACCCGGACTACCTGCCGGTCATGCAGTACGCGAGGAGCGACGACCTGCGGAAGCGCATGTACATGGCGTTCCAGAACCGCGCCTACCCCGCCAACCTCGGCGTGCTGGACCGCATGCGCGAACGCCGTCACGAGCTGGCGCAGCTCGTGGGCTTCCCCGACTTCGCCGACTACGTCACAGCGGACAAGATGGTGGGCAGCGCCGCGAACGCGCGCGACTTCATCGCCCGCGTGGTCGCGGCGTCGGCGGACCGGCAGGCGCGCGAGTACCAGCAGCTGCTCGACGAGAAGAAGAAGAGCGACCCGGGCGCGACGGCCGTGAACTTCTGGGAGTTCCCGTACGTGCGCGAGCAGGTGCGCAAGGCGAACTACAACTTCGACTCGCAGTCCGTGCGTCCCTACTTCCCCTACGATCGCGTGCAGGCGGGCGTGCTCGACATCATGAGCCGCGTGTTCGGCGTCACGTTCAAGCGCGTGCCGAACGCGCCCGTGTGGCACCCGTCGGTGCAGTGCTTCGAGATGTGGGAGGACGGCAGGCTGGCGGGCCGCTTCTACCTCGACATGCACCCGCGCCCCGACAAGTACAACCACGCCGCGCAGTTCAACATCCGCGCCGGCGTCGAGGGGCGGCAGATCCCCGAGGCGGCGCTCATCTGCAACCTCTCCGGCGGCAAGAAGGGCGATCCGGGGCTGTGCGACATGGACGACGTGAACACGTTCTTCCACGAGTTCGGCCACCTGATGCACAACATGTTCGCGCGCCACGGCCGCTGGTACGGCATCGACGGCATCTCGACCGAGCAGGACTTCGTCGAGGCGCCGTCGCAGATGCTCGAGGAGTGGATGAAGAGCCCCGAGGTGCTCGCGTCGTTCGCGAAGCACTACCAGACCGGCCAGCCGATCCCCGCCGATCTCGTGAGGCAGATGAACCGCGCCGACGGCTTCGGACGCGGCCTCGACGTGCGGCGGCAGATGGTCTACGCCGCGCTCTCGCTCGGCTGCTACGACCGCGATCCCGCCGGCGTCGGCACGACCGAGCTGACCCAGACGCTCGTCGAGAAGTACCAGCCGTTCCCGTTCGTGAACGGCACCCACTTCCAGTGCGCGTTCGGCCACCTCGACGGGTACTCGGCCGTCTACTACACGTACATGTGGTCGCTCGTCATCGCGAAGGACATGTTCTCGAAGTTCGACAAGGCCCACCTGCTCGACCCGGGCGTCGGGCTCGCCTACCGCCGGGCGGTCCTCGAGCCGGGCGGCAGCCGGCCGGCTGCGGAACTCGTTTCGGGCTTCCTCGGGCGGCCGTTCGACGAGCGGGCCTGGAAGGCGTGGCTCGACTCGGACGACTGACGTTCCCGCGCGGGGAACGCGAGCGGCCGGCTCCGGTGCCCCGGGGCCGGCCGCCGCGCATCGCGGATGCGGCTACACGTCCTGCTTGCTCGCCTCGCCCGGCTTGACCGTGCCCGCGAGCAGGTCGGCATGGTAGCTCGAGCGCACGAGCGGCCCGCTCGCGACGCTCTCGAAGCCGAGCGACTTCGCGACCTCCGCCCAGCGCGCGAACTTGTCCGGGTGCACGTACTCGGCGACCGGCAGGTGGTACTTCGACGGCCGCAGGTACTGGCCGATCGTCAGCAGGTCGCAGTCGTGCGCGCGCAGGTCCTCGAGCGTGCGGCGGATCTCGTCGTCGGTCTCGCCGAGGCCCACCATGATGCCGCTCTTCGCCTTGATGCCGGCGCCGCTCGCGTGCACGCGCCGCAGCAGCTCGAGCGAGCGCGCGTAGCGGGCGCTCGGCCGCACGACCGGGTGCAGGCGCTCGACGGTCTCGACGTTGTGGTTGATGACCTCGGGGCGCGCGTCGATCACCCGCTGCAGGTCCTCCATGCGGCCGCGGAAGTCCGGGATGAGCACCTCGATGACGGTGGCGGAGCGCTTGCGGATCTCCTCGATCGTGCGCGCGAAGATCGTGCTGCCGCCATCGGCGAGGTCGTCGCGGCAGACCGATGTGATCACCGTGTGGCGCAGGTTCATCGCGGCGACGCTCTCGCCCACGCGGCGCGGCTCGTCCCAGTCCACCCAGCCGTTCGGCTTGCCGGGCGCCACGGCGCAGAAGCCGCAGCGGCGCGTGCACAGCTCGCCCAGGATCATGATGGTCGCGGTGCCGCGCTCCCAGCAGTGCCCGAGATTGGGGCAGCGCGCCTCCTCGCACACGGTCACCATGCGCTTCTCGCGAAGCAGCGCCCGCGTGCCGGCGTAGTCGCCCTTGCCGGGCAGCGTGATCTTGAGCCAGGGCGGCAGGCGGCGGAACTCGCCCGGCTCGCTCGCGCCCATGCCGCCCGCGCCCGAGGCGCAGCCCTTCGTGCGCGGCGCCATCGGCACGCGCTGCGGCACCGCCGGGCGCGGCGCGCCGATCACGCCGATCGCGGGCGTCGCGGGCTCGTCGATGCGGACCAGCCCGGCGCCGTCGGCGGGATCGAATGCGTCGTCGGCCATCGCTCGCTCAGTCCTTCGCCAGGTCAGCCGCCGCCCGCACGGCGCCGTCGCCCCGGAGCGACAGCATGCGGTCCAGCGCGACGCGGGCGTCGCGGCGCACGTCGTCCGGGACCCGCACGGGGTTCACGGTGACGCCGTCCGCGAGGTTCTCCAGCGCCCACAGCAGGTGCGCCGGGTCGATGCGGTTCATGGTCGCGCACGGGCACACGTTCTTCTGCAGCGACTCGACGCGCTGCTCCGGGTGCTCGAGCGCCAGCCGGTGCACGAGGTTGATCTCCGTGCCCACCACCCAGTGCGTGCCGGGCGCGGCCTCGCGGACGCGCTCGATGATGAACTCGGTGGAACCCACGAGATCCGCCGCCTGCACGACGTCGAACGCGCACTCGGGGTGCACGAGGACGCGCACCGCCGGGTCGGCCGCGCGCGCCTCGTCGACCTGGGCCTTCGTGAACTTGGTGTGGACCGAGCAGAAGCCCTTCCACAGCACGATGCGCACGTCCGGATCGAGCGCGCGCGCGTTGGCGACGTGCGGCTCGGCCGCGCGCCAGTCCCACTCGGCCATCCGCGCCAGCGGCACGCCCATCGCGTGGGCAGTGTTGCGGCCGAGGTGCTGGTCCGGGAAGAAGAACACCTTCGCTCTCCGCTCCCACGCCCAGCCGAGCACCTTCGCGGCATTGCTCGAGGTGCACACCACGCCCCCGCGCGCGCCGCAGAAGGCCTTCAGCGCGGCCGTGGAGTTCATGTACGTCACGGGCGTGAACGCGTCGCCGTGCGCCCCGACCAGCCGCTCCCAGGCGTCGTCGACGTCGATGCGCGCCGCCATGTCCGCCATGGAGCAGCCGGCCTTGAGGTCGGGCAGGATCACGGTCTGGTGCCCGCCGCGCAGCACGTCGGCGGACTCGGCCATGAAGTGCACGCCGCAGAACACGATGTACTCCGCCTCGTGCTGCTGCGCGGCGAGCTGCGACAGCTTGAACGAGTCGCCGCGGAAGTCCGCGAACTCGATGATGCTCTCGCGCTGGTAGTGGTGCCCGAGGATCACGGCCCGCCGGCCCAGCCGTCGCTTCGCGTCCCACGTGCGCCGGCGGATCGTCTCGGCGTCGAGCGACGCGAAGTCCGCGAACGGCCGTGCGCCCGCGGGCAGGGTGCTCGTGGTCATGGCGCTACTCGATCTCCGCGCCCTTGAGCGGACGCCGGCCGGCGAAGCCGCCGTCCAGCGTGTGCCAGTGCGCGACCTCCGGCTCGCCGAGGTGCCAGCAGAGGAACACGAGCCGGTCGCCCATCAGCGCGTAGAAGTCGCACAGGCCGCGGTCGAGGTCCTGCACGACCACGCCGAACTCGTGCAGCTCGCCGAGCTCGCGCGCGATGCGCTCGCCGAGGCGCTGGCGCTTGTGGACCAGCGAACGCAGCTCCTGCGAGTCCGGGTTCCCGTCGTTCGCGCCGTGCGTGGCCACCTTCAGCACGCCGAGCCGCATCTCGAGCCGGTCGAACTCGCGCTTCTGCGCGCGGATCTTCTCGAGCTGCGGCCGGATCTCCGGCACGAGGCGGTTCGCCTCCTCGACCGTGAACAGCGTGATGCGCACGGGCGCTCCTTCGGTCAGTGCGAGTGGCCGTGGTGGTGATGGTGGCCGTGCGAGCCGGCGTCGCTGCCCTCCGTCTCGAACGACTTGCCACAGCCGCACGCGCGGACCGCATTGGGGTTGTGGATGGTGAAGCCGGTCGCCTGGAGCGACTCGACGTAGTCGATCGTCACGCCGTTCAGCACGGGCTGGCTCTCCGCATCGACGAACACCTTGACGCCGCCGAACGTGCCCACCCAGTCACCGGCGCGCTCGGCCTCGGCGAACTGCATGCCGTACTGGTAGCCCGAACAGCCTCCCGCAACCGCGCTCAGACGGAGACCCAGGACGTTGTCCTGCTGGGAAAGGAGCTCGGCCAGCTTGGCCGTCGCGGCGTCGGAGAGCGTCACCATGAATGTCCTCCTGCGAACGGGGGGATGGTCCCCGGATGGGTTCCGGTGGGTAGGTCATCGGCCGGGACCGGCCGGCTCTGGAATGCCAGCGCCGTGGCGGGGGACGCCTCGCGGACCGCTGCATAACGCAGCAGCCCAACGAGTTCCTCCGTCACGGCCTGTTGGGCCCCAGCGGGGGACGGACTTCGCGGTCCCAGCAATTCCGCCATGCTGGTCATCCGGATGCCCCTGAGGCCACACGGATGGATGAGCGAAAACCCGGAGAGGTCCGGACAGACATTCAGGGCGAACCCATGGTACCCGACCCAGCGCCGGACCGCGACCCCGATGGAGGCGATCTTGCGATCCCCGATCCACACCCCGGTGCGTCCCGGGGAGCGCTCCCCGGCGAGGTCCCAGCGCGCGAGCGCGCGGATCAGCGCCTCCTCGAGCGTGCGCAGCCAGCGGTGCAGGTCGCGCTCGACGCGGTCGAGCGCCACGATCGGGTAGCCGACCACCTGCCCGGGGCCGTGCCACGTGACGTCGCCGCCGCGCGGCACCTCGAACAGCTCGACGCCGCGCGCCGCGAGCGTCGCGCGGTCCACGAGCAGGCTCTCCTCGGAGCCGCCCCGGCCCACGGTGAGCACGGGCGGGTGCTCGGGATAGAGCAGCCAGTCGCCGGTCTCGCCCGCCGCGCGGGCGCGCACGAGCGCGTCCTGGAGCACGAGCCCGTCGCGGTACGGGGTCGGCCCCAGCGCACAGACGGTCAGCGTGTCCTGAAGGGACGGGTCGAACACGGGGGAATGCCTTCCCGCCTGGCCGGCGCGCCGGTCAGGCGTAGAACCAGAGCAGCTCGGGCTTCTCGAGCAGCTCGCACACGCGGCGCAGGAACTTGACGGCCATCTCGCCGTCGATGACGCGGTGGTCGAAGCCGATGACGGCGTTCATCATGTGCGCGGGCACGATCTGGCCGTTCCGGATCACCGGACGCTCGACGATCCTGTGCACGCCGAGGATGGCGACGTCGGGCACGTTGATGACCGGTGCCGAGTTGATCGCGCCGAAGACGCCCGCGTTGCTGATGCTGAACGTGCCGCCCTGGATCTCGTCCATGGTGAGCCGGTCGGCCCGCGCACGCGCGGCGAGGTCGTTCACCTCGCCCGCGAGCTGCACGAGGTTCTTGCGGTCGCAGTCCTTGATGTTCGGGACGATGAGGCCCTTCTCGTCGCGGCCCACGGCGATGCCGACGTTGTAGTAACGCTTCACGATCATGGCGTCGCCCGCGGGCGAGACCGAGCCGTTCATCCACGGGAACTCGCGCAGCGCGAGCACGGACGCCTTGATGAAGAACGGCATGTACGTGAGCTTGACGCCCTGCCTCTCGAGCCGCGGCGCCCACTCCCTGCGCAGCGCCACGATCGCGCTCATGTCGGCCTCGTCGAAGCAGTGCGTGTGCGCGGCCGTGTGCTTGGCCTTGACCATGTTCTCCGCGATCAGCTTGCGCACGCGCGTGAACGCGATCGTCTCCTCGCGCGGGCCCGTG
>JBAIWU010000126.1:0-7409 GCA_037917155.1 Candidatus Eiseniibacteriota bacterium | reverse complement strand
TGCGGCGCGGGCGCGGGAGCGGGCCGCGAGCCCCGCCGCGCGGGCGCGTCCCACGCGGCGAGCGCGAACGGCAGCACGAGGATCAGGCCGGGGTACTTGGTCGACGCGGCGAGACCCGCGATCGCGCCGGAGACCGCCCAGTCGCGCCGCGTCGTGGCCGGCCCGTGCGCCGCGGCGCGCGCCAGCCCCAGCACGACGAAGAACACGAGCGGCACGTCGACCTCGACCACCTGCGACTTCGCGACGAGGCCGGGATGGAGCGCCACGAGCAACGATGCCACGACCGCCGCGCCGGTGCCCCCCGCCCGCCGCGCCAGCGCCCACGTGGGCAGGATCGTCGCCGCGCCGAAGAGCGCGGTCAGGCCGCGCCCCACGCAGTAGAAGACCGTCGGGTCGGTGAGGTAGAGCAGGTTCAGCTCGGCGGCCGAGTGCACCGCGCCGGTCAGGCGCAGCACGAGCGCGGTGACGGCCTGCCCGGCGAGCTGGACGTAGAAAACGAGGCTGGGGTACTGGAACCAGTGGGGGTTGGGATCGAAGCCGCGCAGCGGGCCGAAGCCCCACATGTCCCACGCCTTCTTGAGCGGCGTGGCCTCCTCGAACACGCTCGGCAGCCCCCACGCGATGCGGTGCAGGCGCAGCGCGAGCGCGGCCAGCGCGATGGCGAACGGCGCCAGGCGCCCGGCGTGGTCGCGCCAGGCGCCGGTCGGGGCCGCGTGGGCCGGGGCGCGATCCTCGTTCATGGCCCTCGATCGTAGTACGAAGCGTCGGCGGGCGGCGAGCCGGTTCGCGCTCCCGCGGGCCGCTCCCCGGCGGGGACGGCGCGGGCGCGCGCGCCCGGCCCCGGATGCGGTACAGTGCCCGCCCTATGCCGACCCCACACATCAGCGCGAAGCCCGGCGACTTCGCCGAGGTCGTCCTCATGCCCGGCGATCCGCTGCGCGCCGAGCACATCGCCACCACGTTCCTCGAGGGCGCCCGCCGCGTCACCGACGTGCGCAACGCGTTCGGCTACACGGGCCGGCACAAGGGCCGCCCCGTCTCGGTGATGGCGCACGGCATGGGCATTCCGTCCTGCTCGATCTACGCCACCGAGCTCGTGCGCGAGTACGGCGTGAGGACGCTCATCCGCGTCGGGAGCTGCGGGGCGCTGCTGCCCGACGTGCGGCTCGGCGACGTGATCATCGCGATGGGCGCGTCCACCGATTCGAAGGTGAACCGGATCCGGTTCCACGACCACGACTTCGCCGCGCTCGCGGACTTCGGCCTCGTCGAGACGGCGGTGGGCGCCGCGCGCGCGCAGGGCGTGCCGGTGCGCGTGGGCAACGTGTTCTCGTCGGACCTGTTCTACTCGCCGCAGTCGCACGTCTTCGACGTCCTCGAGCGCATGGGCATCCTCGGCGTCGAGATGGAGGCGGCCGGCCTGTACGGCGTCGCGGCCGAGGAGCGCGTGCGCGCGCTCGCGATCCTCACCGTGTCGGACCACATCCGCCGCCGCGAACACCTCTCGTCCGAGGAGCGGCGCACCTCGTTCGACGCGATGATCCGCGTCGCGCTGGAGACGGCGATCGCGGGCTGAGCCGCCACGGGCGCGCCGGAGCCGCGCCCGCGCGCGCGGGGCCGCGCCCGTCGCCTTCCGCGCCAACCTTCACCGCGATCGCGCTATCGTAGGCGGGTGATCCCCGTCGCGCGCCCGCGGCCCGGGGAGCCCGGCCCCCAGGGACATCCGAACGACGGAGATCGCATGCCCCCATTCCGCACCATCGCCGCGCCCGCCGTCCTCGCTCTGGCGCTGCTCGCGCCCGCGCCCGGGACCTGCGCGCAGGCCCCTCCGGCCGCGCGGCCCGTGATCCGCGCCGCGCGCCTCGAGGGCGCGCTGCGCATCGACGGCCGCCTCGACGAGCCGGCGTGGGCCGCGGCGGAGCCGGAGACGGCGTTCACCCAGACCGACCCGCACGAGGGCCAGCCCGTGTCCGAGCGCACCGAGGTGCGCGTGCTGCTCGGCGACGATGCGCTCTACGTCGGCGCCCGGCTCTTCGACCGCGAGGCGGGACGGATCCGCGCCCGCCTCGCGCGGCGCGACGACGACGTGCAGACGGACGAGTTCGACGTCTACCTCGACAGCTTCCACGACCACCTCACCGCGAAGCGCTTCCGCGTGAGCCCGGGCGGCGCCGTGCTCGACGGCACGATCGCGACCGACGGCAGCGAGGACGACTCGTGGGACGCGGTGTGGGAGGCCGCGACGACCGTCGACTCGCTCGGCTGGACGGCCGAGATCCGCATCCCGCTCAGCCAGCTCCGCTACGCCACGCCGGGCGACGGCACGTGGGGCATCCAGCTCGTGCGCACGATCATCCGCACGGGCGAGACGGCCGAGTTCGCGTTCACGCCCAAGGCCGAGAACGGCGGCGTGAGCCGCTACGGCACGCTCGCCGGCCTCGACGGGCTCGGGCGCTCGCGGCACCTCGAGCTGCTGCCGTACGCCTCCTTGCGCAACGAGCGCCTGGCGGTGGCCCCGGGCGATCCGTTCCGCACGGGCAACGACGTGTTCGGCGCCGCCGGCGCCGACGCCAAGCTCGGCGTCACGCACTCGCTCACGCTCGACCTGACCGCGAACCCCGACTTCGGCCAGGTCGAGGTGGATCCCGCGCAGGTGAACCTCACCGCGTTCGAGACGTTCTACACCGAGCGCCGGCCGTTCTTCGTCGAGGGCGCGGACCTGTTCTCGTTCGGCCGCTCGCGCGCGATGAACAACTTCTCCGTGCCGACGATCTTCCACTCGCGCCGCATCGGGCGCGCCCCGCAGTTCACGCCGGGCGGGCCCGACGTGCTCTACATGCACGAGCCCGCGCAGACGACGATCGCGGGCGCCGCCAAGCTGACCGGCCGCACGGACGGCGGCTGGGCGATCGGCGCGCTCGACGCCGTGACCACGCGCGAGGTCGCGGACTACGCCGACACGAACGGCGTGCACCGAACGGCCGCGGCCGAGCCGCTGTCCCATTACTTCGTCGGTCGCGTGCGCCGCGAGCTGCGCCGGGGCGACACCGAGATCGGCGGGCTCGTCACCGCGGTCGACCGCCGGCTCGACGATCCGACGCTGGCGTCGCTGCTGCGCTCCGACGCATACGTGGGCGGGCTCGACCTCGCGCACGCGTGGGCGAACCGGCGCTGGGCGCTGGACGCCGACGTCACCGGCTCGCGCGTGCAGGGCGGTGCGCAGGCCATCGACGCGACGCAGCGCCTGAGCGACCGCTACCTGCAGCGCCCCGACCACGGGGACTACTTCACCTACGATCCAACCCGCACGCGCCTGCAGGGCTACGGCATCGACGGCTCGCTCGCGAAGGTCTCGGGCCGGCACTGGCTGGGCTCGGTCGCGTACGTGAGCCGCAGCCCGGGCTACGAGACGAACGACATCGGCTACATGACGCGGGCCGACTACCGCGGGCTCTCGAGCATCGTGCTCTACAACCAGACGACGCCGGGCCGGCTGTTCCGCAACTGGACGGTGATGCCGTACGCGAACGAGATGTGGAACTTCGGCGGCGACCGCATCTACGACTCCTACGCGATCGACGCGAACGGCAACCTCGTCAACTACTGGTACGTCGACTCGCGCCTGAGCTGGAACCGCCGCGTCATGGACGACCGCCTGACGCGCGGCGGCCCGCAGGGGGTGGCGCCGGCGCTCGGGAGCCTGCAGGGCACGGTCACGTCGGACTGGCGCCGGCCGTTCACGGCGAGCCTGACCTGGGTGCACACGTGGAGCGAGTCCGGCGGGCACGGCGAATCGCCCTCGCTCGCGCTCTCGCTGCGGCCCTCGCCCACGCTGCGCGTGCGCTTCGAGCCCTCGTACGATTTCTCGCACGCCACCGCGCATTACGTGACCACCGTGACCGACCCGGCCGCCGCGTCGACGTACGGACACCGCTACGTGTTCGCCGACCTCGACGAGCACACGCTCGCGCTCGACACGCGCCTCGACTGGACGATGACGCCGCGGCTCAGCCTTCAGCTCTACGTGCAGCCGCTGATCGTGAGCGGCCGCTTCACGCGGTTCAAGGAGCTACTGGCGCCCGAGACCTACGACTTCGCGGTCTACGGCGAGACGCGCGGCACCATCGCGTCCGGGGCGGGCGGCGCCTGGGTGGTGGACCCCGGCAACGGCGCCACGTTCACGGTCCCGGACCCCGACTTCAACTTCCGCTCGCTCCTCGGCAACGCGGTCCTGCGCTGGGAGTACCGGCCCGGCTCGACGTTCTACCTCGTGTGGCAGCAGCAGCGCACGGACGTCGCGCCGATCGGCGACTTCGACGTCCAGCGCGACTACCGCGCGCTGCTCGACCACGCGCCCCAGAACGTGTTCGCGGCCAAGGTGACGTACTGGATCGGGCTCTGACGCGGGCCCGCGCCCGCCGCTCACTCCCAGCGCAGCGCCTCGACGGGGTCCAGCCGCGCGGCGCGCATGGCGGGGTAGAGGCCGAAGAACAGGCCCACCGCGATCGAGAACGTGAACGCCACCGCCACCGACCAGAGCGGCGTGTAGGCCGGCAGCGGGCTCACGGCGCGCACGACCTGGGCGACGATCGCGCCGAGCGCGATGCCGATCACGCCGCCGGTGCCGGTGAGCGTCGCGGCCTCGAGCAGGAACTGGAGCAGGATCGTGCCCTGCGGCGCGCCGACCGCGCGCCGCACGCCGATCTCGCGCGTGCGCTCGGTCACCGCGACCAGCATCGTGTTCATCACCCCGATGCCGCCCACGACGAGCGCGATCGACGAGATGAGCAGCATGACCACGAACGTCGCGCCCGTGAGCTGGTTGTAGATCTCGGTGAGCGACTCCTCCGTGAGCACGGCGAAGTCGTCGGGCTTGTTCTGCGGCACGTGGCGCCGCAGGCGCAGCAGCGAGCGGATCTCGTCGATGGCCGCCGGCATGCGCTCCGGGGAGACGGGCGTCGCGTTGAGGTAGCACATGCCCCGCTTCGGCACGAAGAACGGCGCGTCCGGCGGCGGCGGGAAGTACTTCTCGAGCGTCGGGAACGGGATCGTGATCATCTCGTCCGGGTTGCCGAACAGGCTGCGGCCCTTGGGCACGAGCTCGCCGATCACCACGAACGGCTCGCCGTTCAGGTGGATCGTCCGGCCGACCGCGCTGCCGCCGCCGGGCAGGATCCCCTCGCGGATGTCCTTGCCGATGACGATCACGGAGGCGCGCCGTCGCGCCTCCTCGTGCGTGAAGTAGCGCCCCTCGCCGACCTCGTAGCGCATCACGTCCTGGATCTCGGGGTCCGAGCCCAGCAGCTGCAGCCCTCGCGAAGAGTGCCCGCCGTACGACACCGTGGCGTCCTCGACGAACCCGAGCACGGTGACCTGGCGCACGTCCGGGCACAGCTCGCGGATCGCCTGCGCGTCCTCGGGTGTGAACGCCTGCCGGTGGCGCAGGCTGTCGGGGAACCCGCCGACGTAGATCGCCGGCTTGAACGAGCGGATGTAGATCTGGTGCGAGCCGAACGCGGAGATCGACATCTGCACGCTGTGGTCGAAGCCCTGGATCACGCTCGCCATGGCGACCACGGTCGCGACGCCGATCACGACGCCGAGCGTCGTGAGCAGCGAGCGCATCGCGTGGGCGCGCACGGACACGAGCGCCATGCGCAGCACGTCCAGCGCGAGCGCGTGCAGCCGCACGGCCGGCCGGGCCTCCGCGGGGGGCGCGCTCATTCGTACCTCAGCGCCTCGATGGGGTCGAGGCGCGCCGCGCGCGCGGCCGGGTAGGAGCCGAAGAAGAGCCCGACGAGCGTCGCCATGACCAGCCCGAGCACGACCGAGACCGGGCTGACGAACACCGGCAACGGGGTCACGACGCCGATGAGCAGCGCGAACAGCACGCCCAGCGCGAGGCCCACGACCCCGCCCGCGCTCGAGAGCGTGGCGGCCTCGATCAGGAACTGGAACAGGATGTCGCGCCGCCGCGCGCCGAGCGCCTTGCGCACGCCGATCTCCCGCGTGCGCTCGGTCACCGACACCAGCATGATGTTCATGATGACGATGCCGCCGACGACGAGCGAGATGAACGACACCCCCACGATCACGACGAAGATCGCGCTCGAGAGGTTGCGCCAGAGCCCGAGCAGCATGTCGGGGGTCACGATCTCGAAGTCGTCGGGCTCGCCCGGCCGCAGGTGGCGGGCGGTGCGCAGGACCGCCCGCGTCTCGTCCTGCGCCTCCACGAAGTCGTCCTGCGAGCGGCTGCGGACCTTGATCTCGACGCTGCCCACGCGCCCCTCGAGCCGCGAGAACGTCGAGAGCGGCACGAGCACGTAGAGGTCGCGGCTCTGCCCGAACGCCGAGCCCTTGCGCTCGCCGACGCCGACCACGCCGAAGACCTGCCCGCGCACGCGGATCTCCCGGCCCAGCGGATCGAGCGTGCCGAACAGCTCGTCCACGACGTCCGCGCCGATCACGCACGTCGACGCGTGCGCGAGCTCGTCGGACGGGCCCAGCGAGCGGCCGGCGGCGACCGGCAGGTCGTTCACCTGCATGTAGCCGGGCTCGACGCCCCGAATGGGCACGCTCGTGAGCGAACGGTCGCGCCACCGCACCGTCGCGGCCGTGGACCGCTCGGCGCACGCCGCGGCGACGTCGGGGGCGTTCGCCGCAACGAGCGCCGCGTGCGCCCGGGTGAGGTCGGGCCGGCGCAGGCGATCCTCGAACGTCACGCGGTCGAACGCGAGCCCGGTGCGGTCCACCGAGAACACGTTGGAGCCCGACGACGTGAGCTGCCGCGCGACGTACTGGTTGAGCCCCGCGACGAGCGACATCACCGCGATCACCGACGAGACGCCGATGATCACGCCGAGCAGCGTCAGGAACGAGCGCAGCTTCTGCGCCCGCAGCGCGCTCAGGGCGATGCCGGCGCTCTCGCGAAGGTTCACGGCGGTGGACTCCCTGCGGGCCTGCCGGGCCGGGCGGCGGTCAGCCGATCGGCACGTCGAGGCCCTCGAGCAGCACGATCTCGCCCGTGGAGGTCGCGCGCCGGATCGCGGCCGCGCCCTGGTACGACCCGGAGTTCCACCAGCGCAGGGCCGTTTCGCGATCCGGGAACTCGAGCAGCACCAGCCGCTCCGGGCGCCAGTCGCCTTCGAGCACCTCGACGGCGCCGCCGCGGGCGATGTACCGGCCGCCGTGGGCGACGATGCTGTCCTGGGCCCGGCGCTTGTAGTCCTCGTAGCGGGCGGGGTCGTGCACCTTCACGTGGGCGATGACGAACGCCGGCATGGCTCGGCTCCTCCGGGTGGACGTTCGGGTCGCGCGCAGCGTAGCACCCGCCCGCCGACGGCGCGCCCCGGCCCGACCGTTCACGGGAGTGCGGCGCCGGCGCACGCCTCCGCGCGGACGAGGCGGCG
>JBAIWU010000125.1:0-1625 GCA_037917155.1 Candidatus Eiseniibacteriota bacterium | reverse complement strand
GACTGCGTCTGCGGCTCGGGCACGGGATAGATGTCGGCGCCCGCCACGTCGGTCGCGCGATTCCAGTTCGACAGCTCGGCGACGCTGTTGCGCGGCGCGTGCGTCGTCCAGACGGGACGGCGCGGATCGCGCGCGCGCAGGAAGCAGTACGCCTCGTACGCCGCATCGGGATCGCGCCGGTTCCACACCGGCTCGTCGATGCCCAGCCACAGCACGAGGCCGGGGTGCGCGCCGGCGCTGTCGGCGAGCGCGGCCAGCCGGCGGCGCTTGCCGTCGGCGTCGTGCGAGAAGTCCATCAGGTCCCCGGCGATGAAGAACGCGCGCATCCCGTGCGCCCGCACGCGGTCCAGCGCCGTCCGGAGGCTCGCGCCCGGCGTCGAGGGGACCTCGCACAGGTTGAAGCCGGCGCGGGCGAGCCGGCCCAGGGCGGCGTCATTCCCGGGTGCCTCGAAGACGCCGATGGGGAAGAACGGGCGTCCCTCGACGAGCAGCATGTTGTCGGACGGCCGCACGTCGACGAGCGCGCCCGGGCCCGGTGGGGGAAGGACGGGAAATCGCAGAGCGCTCGCGGCGAGCGTGGCGCCCGCCGCGTCGCGAAGCGCCGCGTCGACTGCGTACTGGCCCGGGGCGAGCGCCGCGGTGGGGAATCGCAGCGTGCCCGCATCCGCGAGCGGCGGCGCGATCCCGCGGAGCGCGAGCGTCGCGGTGTCCGCCGCGGTGTGCAGGCGTGCGACGATGCGGCAGCCGGCGAGCCGGCCGGGCGGCAGCCCGATGCGCCAGCGCAGGACGGCCTCGTCCCGGTACGCGGACTTGTCGAGCGCGAACTCCGCCGGCGCGAGCGGCGGATCGCCGGGCGGGTCCGCCCACGTGCGCGCGCCCGGCAGCGCCGCGAGCGTGGCCGCGGCCAGCGCCCGCAGAGGGATCGCGCGCGCGCGCATGGGCCGCCCCCGCCACTCAGGCGGGCGGCTTCTCCGCGACGATGCGGTCGGCGAAGCCGAGCAGGTCCCAGAACACGCTGCCGGGGACCCAGCCCTGGCGAAGCAGCGACGCGACGACGCGCAGTGGCGTGATCGCGATCCGGAAGGCGTCGCGACGCGCGCCCGACGCGACGACGCGCAGTCCGCCGTCGGCCAGCGCCCGCTCGAGCTCGGGGCGTGTCCACAGCCGCACGTGCGAGTCGTCGTCGCGGAAGTTCAGCGTGCCCCGCATCGACGGCAGGCGCAGGCTGCGGGGCGAGGGGAACTCGAGGTAGAAGATCCCGCCCGGGCGCAGCTTCGCGCACAGGGCGCGCACGACCTCGTCGCCGTTCGCGAGGTGCTCGACGACGTGCGCCATCATCACCACGTCGAACGCGCCGTCGGGGATGCCGCCGAACTCGAGCCGGGTCAGGTCGAGCTCGTGGAACGCCTCCATGAGCGCGAAGTCGCGCGCATCGTTGTGGTACCGGCGGTCGCGGTCGACGCCCGTGTAGCGGCACGACGGGAGCCACGCGCGCGTCCGCGTGGCCGAGTGGTTGCCCGCGCCGATGTCGAGCATCGCGAAGGGCCGGCCGTCGAAGCGGCGGCGGAGGTACTTGAGCTTGTAGGGCATCGCCGGCGTGAAGCGCCGGAGCACGTCGCGCATGC
>JBAIWU010000124.1:0-5455 GCA_037917155.1 Candidatus Eiseniibacteriota bacterium | reverse complement strand
GGCCGGGGCGCCCGCCCCGGCGTGCGCCGAGACCGCCGCGGCCGCCGCGCCGCAGTTGCCACGCGGCGGGGACTTCGGCGCCGTCGTGCTCGCAGGTCTGAGTTGCGCCGCGCGCGGCGGCGGCGCCGAGTGGTCCCGCCGCGCCTTCGGCCGGCTCGAGCCGCTGGCCGAGGCGGCAATCGAGCTCCCGTCCGTGATCCGGGACCACCGCTTCCAGCTCTACCAGAGCCTGATGCACGCGACCGAGAGCCTCGGCGACACGGTCGCCGCGCGACAATGGGGCCACCGCTGGCTCGACGACATCGAGGCCACGACGCCGCGCGACGACGACGAGCGCTCGGCCCTCGACATCGCGCGGGTGGACGCGGCGGGCGACCTCGAGGAGCCCGAGCGCGTGCTGCCGGCGCTGATGGCCTCCGAACGCGCGATGCCGACGAACTACAACGCGTCGCTGCGTCTCGCCCAGATGCTCGAGAGCGCGAAGCGCTACGACGAGGCGCTGGCGGCCTGCGGGCGCGGCCTCGAACACGTGACCGGCCCGCTCGGGCGGTCGTGGCTGCTGACGACGCGCGCGAATGTCTACGACGACCTGGGCGACCGGACGCGCGCGCGGGCCGCGCTCGCCGAGGCGCTGGAGGTCGCCGGGCGGATCGGCACGCCGGCCCTGCGGGCGAGCAACGTTCGGCGGCTGACCCGGGCGCTCGACGCGTACGACCATCGCGGCGCGGGCGCGGGCTCGCCCTGAGTGACTCACGGCCGGGGCTCGCCGGGATGGAAGCTCGTCTCCACCGCGACGCCGGAGCGCAGGGTCTGCAGGTTGACGCAGCAGCTCTCGGCGGCCTGCAGCACCCTCTGCAGGGCGTTCGGATCCGTCCCGGGGGCGGCCTGGACGTCGACCTGGCAGTGCATCCGCTGGAAGCCGACCGGAACCTGCCGATCCACCATGAGCGTGCCACGCACGTCCACGTTGGCCGTCACGTCCACTTCGAGCGACGTGAGCGTGACGCGAAGGCGGTCGGCGATGATCCGGATGGTCGAATCCAGGCAGGTGGCGAGCGCCGCGCAGAGCAGGTCGCCGGGGTTGGGCCCGTCGTGGTCGCCGCCGACCGCGGTATGGATGCCGAACGGCCACACGATGCCGTACTCCTTGCTGCCCGGGACCACGTACCCGTGAAAGGGATCGGTTCCGACGCCGCCCCTGGTCCTGCCGTGGTCGGTGATCCAGGCGTCCTCGGGCGCCTCCTTGTAGCGCGCCCGGAGCGGCTCCTGTCGCGTGCGGGCATCCGCGCGGTCATGTGGGTCCATGGGTTCCCTCCTCGGCGCTGGTGGTCGGGTCATCGGCGCGGCTCGTGACGGAAGGTGGCCGACCGCGAGCATTCGAGGCAAGCGGGATTCGCGGCGGACGCCGACGCCCGCCGTGAGCCCTGGTTTACACACATGAATCGCGCATCCTCACCGGCCGCGCCGCCACCTGCGGGGCTCTCCTTCCGCGGCCTCGAGGCGTCCGGCCGCAGCGGCGTGCGACACCCGGTGCGCGTCCGCTGAGCCGAGCCCGAGCGGCGCACGACGTCCGGTATCCCAAAGGACCATGTTCGGCTTCTTCAAGCCTTTGCTAGCGTCCTGTGCGCCGGTATCCCGACGAGAGCACCCGCAGAGATGCCAGCCAGCCCCACGATTGCTGCGCCGAATCGATACATCGCTTTCCTTCACGCCCCACGCTTGAAGGCCGTGACGAAGACGCATTGGGCGAAAGGGGAGGGCGTGCAATGGAATCGTCGGGGACACTCCGTCGGGCGGCGCTGGTGTTGGCCTTCACGCTTCCGCTGGTCGCCGTGATCGGCAGCGTGGCGCGCGCGATCCCGGTCTTCTCGCGCAAGTACCAGACCAGCTGCTCCACGTGCCACTACGCGTTCCCGCAGCTCAACGCGTTCGGCAAGGCGTTCCAGAACAACGGCTGGCGCTATCCCGGTGGCGACGCGAATTTCCGCAAGGACGAGCCCACGAGCCTGGGCAGCGAGGCCTACAAGCAGGTCTGGCCGAACGCGATCTGGCCGTCGGACATCCCGGGCTCGGCGCCGCTCGCCGTGCACGCCGTGGGTTCGGTCGAGATGCCGCTCAACCAGCCCGACAGCGTGGCCAAGAGCAACCTGTCCTTCCCCGAGCACGTGCAGGTGTTCTACGCGGGAACGCTCGGTGAGACCTTCTCGTTCTTCGGTGAGGTCGAGATCGAGAAGAACGACGAGGGCGGCATGGATCTGGGCACGCCGTTCCGCCTGCAGTGGAACCGCTGCACGGGCTTCAACGTCGTCGCCGGCAGCCTGCACTTCGATCCGTCGCCGGGCGACTTCAGCCTCATCCCCTCGGACATCAACGTGTCGACGCTCGCAAGCCGCAACGGCTGGACGGCGGCAGGCGAGATGCCGGGCCTCGGCGTCTGGGGCGCGGGCAACGGCGCGGGCGGCCGCGGCGGCTGGAAGTACACCGCCGGCATGGTCCAGGGCCAGGGCATGAGCGCGTTCGGCGCGGACAAGGACTTCTACGCCCGCGCCTCGTACAAGATCGGCGGGCTGGGCGAGATCGGCGGCACCGAAGGCGCCGCGAGCAAGACCTCGGCGTTCTGGGTGGACAACAGCGCCACGCTCGGTGGCTACGTCTACTCGGGCACGGTGGCCGGCGCCGTCTACTCGCAGCGCGAGCATCTCGACGTCGTCGCGGGGACTGCGAACGTCTGGTACTCGAACGCCCAGCTCGACGCCACGGTCATGAACATGACCTCGAAGATCGACGGGCTGGCGGACCGCACGAGCCTCGCCTGGTACGCGCAGGGGCAGTACGTCATCTACCCGTGGCTCATCGGGCTCGTGCGCTACGAGTCCACGCAGGAGGACAAGGACGTCGGCTCCGCCACGACGACCCTGGTCCCCGCGGTCGTCGCCATGGCGCGCGCCAACGTCAAGGTGACGCTCGAGTACCGCCGGCCGCTGAGCGACTACGACACGCGCAAGACGACCGACGAGCACCTGCTGCTGCGACTCAACTTCGCCCTCTGACCGGGCCGCCGCCGGCGCGCGCTCCCGAGGCGGCGCCGGCGGCGGCTGCGGATTCCACTTCACCGGCCGACGCGAGGAACCCAGCCATGAACCGCACGATCGTTTCGTTCACCGCCGTCCTGCTGGTCGCGGGCGCGGCCCAGGCCGGCACCATCACCGGCAAGGTCACCATCCCGCACGCGCGCACGCTGGCGGACGTCCTCGTCTACGTGGACGCGGCTCCCGGCACCTTCGCGCCGCCCAAGAACCACGCCCTCATGGACCAGAGGAACCTGGCGTTCGTGCCGCACGTGCTTCCCGTCGTCGCGGGCACGACGGTGGACTTCCTGAACAGCGACCAGGTGCTGCACAACGTGTTCACGCCGGACAAGTGCGCGAACAAGTTCAACCTCGGCACGTGGCCGAAGGGCGAGAAGCGCTCGGTGAAATTCGACAATCCGGGCTGCTCGCCGGTGCTGCTGTGCAACGTGCACCCGGAGATGGAGGGCTTCGTGGTCGTCCTGCAGAACCCGTACGCCGGCGTGACCGACAAAGCCGGTGTGTACTCGATCGCGGACGTGCCCGAGGGCAAGTACACGGTCAAGGTGTGGAACCGGAAGTTCCTCGACGTGACGTCCTCCGTGACCGTGCCGAAGACGGGCGACGTGAAGTGTGACCTCGTGCTGAAGTGACCCCGTTCCCCACCGCGGGCCGTCGCGGCCCGGGCGCGGGGATCGCGAAGCGTTCATCCATCGGGACCCCACGCCCGCTCGGAGCACCGGATGTGGCGTCGGAACGGGTGGCTGGTCGTGTTCGTCGGGGTCGTGGCGGCGTCGTGCGCTGCCGCGCCGCGGCAGCCGATCGCCTTCAACCACCGCCTGCACGTCTACAACAACGTGCCGTGCACGCTCTGCCACGCGACCGCCGCGACGGGGCAGGGGGCCGGACTGCCGGGCGTCCGGGTGTGCCGCCGCTGCCACGAGAACGTCCTGTACGAGCCGGCCGAGCAGGCCAAGATCCGCCTGGCGGCCGCGAGCGGGCTGGAACTCCACTGGCTCCCGGCTTACGCGCTCAAGCCCTTCGTCTACTTCTCCCACCGGCGCCACGTGACGCTCGGGCGCATCGCGTGCGACGCCTGCCACGGCGACGTCGCGGCGCAGTCGGAACCATTCCGCGCCGGCCTGCGGCCGTTCGGCGGACGGGACGGCATGGCGCGGTGCATCCGCTGCCATCAGGAGAGCCACAGCCCGTACGCGGGCGTGGACTGCGTGGACTGCCACCGATGAGCGCGAGGGGAGGCCTCCGGTGACGCCACTCACCCGGCGCGAGTTCCTGGCCACGCTGGGCGCGGCCGGGCTCGGTGCGCTCGCCACGAGCTGGTATGTCGACCGCCTGTTCGCGATGGTCGGCGAGGGCGCGCTGCCCGCCCCGCGCGGCGCGGGGCTCGAGTCGTGGGTGCCCACGGTGTGCCGGATCTGTCCGGCGGCGTGCGGCATTCGCGCCCGTCTCGTGGACGGGCTGCCGGTCGGGATCGAGGGGAACCGCGCCGATCCCGTGAGCGCCGGCGGGCTCTGCCCGGCGGGCGTCACCGGCCTGCACGAGCTCGTGCATCCCGACCGCCTGAAGGTCCCGCAGCGCCGCGCCGGCGCACGCGGCTCGGGCGCGTGGACGCCGATCTCGTGGGACGAGGCGCTCGAGGCGATCGCCTCTCCGCTCCGCGAGCTGCGCAGCCACGGGCGTCCCGAGCGGTTCGTCGTGCTCGAGCGGGGCGACTCGCCGCTCACCACGTTCTGGCTCGAGCGGGTGCTGGGCGCCTACGGCAGCCCCAACCTCGTGCTCGATGCCTCCCACGAGAGCTGGCGCGCGGCGTGGGCGTACATGGCGGGCCTCGACCGCCCGCCCGCCGCGGACCTCGCGCACTCGGACCTGATCCTCTCGTTCGGGCACGAGCTGTTCGAGACGGACGGCCACCCGGTCTGGCAGAGCAAGATCTGGGGACGCCTTCGCGATCCCTCCGTGGCGCGCCCGGCGGCGCTCGCCTGGATCGGCTCGCGCATCTCGCCGAGCGCCGCGCGCGCCGACCTCCGCGTCGCGGTGCTTCCGGGCGAGGAAGCGACGCTCGCGCTCGGCCTGCTGCACGTGCTCATCATGGAGGGAACCGCGGATCGTGAGTTCCTCGCCCGCTGGACGGACGGCTTCGGCGACGCCGACGACGGGGCGGGCGGCCTCGAGGGCCTGGTCCGCCGCCACTACGCTCCCGACGAGGTGAGCCGGCGGACGGGGGCGCCCGTGCGCCAGATCCTGCGCCTCGGCCGCGCGCTGGGGGCCGCGCAGCGCCCGATCGCGCTCGCGGGTTCGCCGGTGCTCCGGGGCGAGCACGGGCTGGCCACCGCGGCGGCGGTGGTGGCGCTCAATCTGGCGCTGGG
>JBAIWU010000123.1:0-3625 GCA_037917155.1 Candidatus Eiseniibacteriota bacterium | reverse complement strand
CGGTCCCATCCGCCGCGTCTTCTTCGGCCCGCGCCGGCTGCGCGCGGGCTGGCGGTTCGCGATCTTCCTCGTGCTGGTCAACGTGCTGCAGCTCGCCTCGCGCGCCGTGCTGCAGGCCGCGCACGTGCAGCTGCCCGAGGGCTTCACGACGCGGGGACTGCTGCTCGTCGAGGCCGTCTCGTTCGTGCTCGCGCTCGCCGCCACGTTCGCGATGGCCGGGATCGAGCGGCGCACGCTCGCGGCCTACGGCCTGCCGCTGCGCGGCGCGATGGGGCGCAGGGCGTGGGTGGGCTTCGCGTGGGGCCTCGTCGCGGTCGCCGCGATCGTCGCGCCGGTCGCCGCGCTCGGGGGGGTGCGGTACGAGGGGCTGCGCGTCCACGGCGGCGAGCTGCTCGCGATGACGGCCCTCTGGCTGGTCGCGATGTTCCTCGTCGGGCTCGCCGAGGAGACGCTGTTCCGCGGCTACGCGCTGCGCGTGCTCGCGGACGGGATGGGCTTCTGGCCCGCGGCGATCCTGCTCTCGGCGCTGTTCGGGGCGCTGCACTTCTTCGGCAAGCCGTTCGAGACGCCGGTCGACTTCGCGAGCGTCTCGCTGATCGGCCTGTTCTTCTGCTGGACGCTGCGCCGCACGGGCGACCTGTGGTGGGCGATCGGCTTCCACGCGGGCTTCGACTTCGCGCAGCTGCCGCTCTTCGCGGGGCCCAACAGCGGCAACGGCGGCGTGCCGTTGGCGGAGTCCCTGCTCGCGCCGCACTGGCAGGGCGCCGACTGGCTCACCGGCGGCAAGCTCGGGCTCGAGGCGAGCGTGTTCGTGTTCCCGGTGATCGCCGCGCTGTTCCTGGTCTTCGGCCGCGTCTACCGCGAGGTGCGCTTCCCGCCGCGCGAGGACTGAACCGTGTGCGGCCCGCGCGTCAGCGCAGGCCGCGCATCAGGTAGAGGTCGTCGAGGACGCTGCCCGTCGTGTAGCCGTAGGACTTGAGGTCGGCCGAGACGCGCGCGCTCGTGATGTCCTCCCAGGGCGCGCGGGGGATCTGGAACAGCTTGCGGCGCGCCCCGGTGGCGGGATCGATCCAGTAGAGCGAGGTCGGGTCCGCGTGCCGGTCGATCGCGAGCACGCCCTTGCCGTCCGCCGTCCAGCCGATCGTGCGCAGGTCCGTGACCGTGCCCGGCAGGGGCTTCATCGTCCGCGCCTGCAGGTCGTAGATCCCGAACGGGATGGCCGGGCTGATGCACAGCACCAGCCGGCCGTCGGGAGAGACACGGTGGTTCTGGCGCGTCCCGAACGTGAGGCTCTCGGCCGAGGCGGCCCTCGGCGGGCCACCGGCCACGTCGAGGAGCCACAGGCACGGCGGCCGCCCGGCGCGGTTGCCGCTGACGAGGATGTGCCGGCCGTCCGGCATCCACGAGCCGGCGACGGTCAACGAGGTGATGGGGCCGATGTCGAGCGTGCGCGGCTGCCCGGGACCGGTCGGAAGCAGCATCGCGCGCTGCGGGCTCGAGGGCACCAGCGTGAACACCCACGCGCCGTCCGGCGAGAGCTGGATGGGGATGCCGTCGCCGAGGCGCACGGGGCCGGTGTCCTCGACGCGCCGCATGCAGGCGGCGTACATGGGGCCCGCGCTCTCGCTCTCCTCGTCGAACAGCATCACGTGGCCGTCGGGCGAGAGGTCGTCCACGATCGAGAAGTCGAACCACGACAGGTCGCGCACGGCCGCGTCGTCGGCGAGACGGCCGTGCGCCGTGTTCCGGATGGTCTCGCGCGCGATCAGCGCGTCGCCGTTGCGGGCCACGTCCATGAGCACGAGCCCGGTCGGCGCCGACAGCCGCTCGCGCGGGGCCTGCCCCGGCCGCACGCTCCAGAGGGAGCGGTGGATCCCCGACTTCGCCGCCGTGAACCAGATCTCGCGGCCGTCGGCCGACCACGCGAGCCCGGCGATGGACTCGAAGTCGTCGGTCAGCCGGCGCGCGTGCCCGGCCCGGTCCACCACGATGACGTGGCCGCGGTCGTCGTTGGGCACCGGGTTCTCGGCGCACGCGATCCAGCGGCCGTCCGGCGAGACACGCGGGAACGAGAGCCCCGTCTGGGTCGAGAGGATCACGTGCCCCTCCGGGTACTCGAGGATCTGGTGGGTCGCCGAGAAACGCACGAGGGCCAGCGAGCCGCCATCGGGCGCGAAGTCGCCGGCGGTCACCGTGTCCACGATCGCGCGCGGGCTGCCGCCGGAGAGCGCGCTGCGCTCGAGCATGCCGCCGTTGGGGAAGTAGGGAGGCTCGGGCGTGCCCCGGAGCAGGGCCAGCTCGTTCGAGCGGGAGATCGCGAGCAGCTGGCGGTGGGCGAGGTCGAGGGCGCGCGCCGACGGGAAGTCGAACGGCACCTGGAAGACCTCCGGCGCGGCGCCGTCCCATTGCGCGTCGAATACCGCGTTCTTGCCGTCCGGCACGAATCGGGCGGATCCCAGGCTGCCGTTGCGGAACGTGAGCCGCGTGAAGCGCGGCGCGCGCGGCGCCCGGCTCGCGCCCGCGAGCCAGCCCAGCGCGCCGGCCGCCACGATCGCGAGCCCGGCCGCGAGCGGGAGCACCCAGCGCGCCCGGGGCGCGGGCGCGGCGCCCAGCTCGGGCGCGGCGGTCACGCCCGACGGCGCCGAGAGCGCCTCGAGCGCGAACGCGAGGTCGCTGGCCGACTGGAAGCGGCGCATGGGCTCCTTCTCGAGGCAGCGCGAGACGATGCGCGCCAGCGCCGGCGGCGCGCCCGTCAGCTCGGGCGGGTCGCTGTGCAGGATCGCGTGCAGCGTGTCGACCGCGGAATCGCGCGAGAACGGCCGCGCGCCGCCCAGCATCTCGTGCATGACGACGCCGAGCGCGAAGAGGTCGGAGCGGTGGTCGGCGGGCTCGCCGCGCACCTGCTCGGGCGCCATGTAGCCCGCGGTGCCCAGCAGCATGCCGCTCGCCGTCGCCTGCGCCGTGAGCGAGTCGCCGGAGATCGGCGTGCCGCCCGGCAGCATCTTCGCGAGCCCGAAGTCGAGGATCTTCACACGGCCGTCGCGGGTGACGAACAGGTTCTCGGGCTTGAGGTCGCGGTGGACGATGGCGCGGTCGTGCGCGGCCGCGAGGCCGCGGGCCACCTGCGTCGCGACGTCGAGCACCCGCCGCGGCGACAGCGGGCCATGCGCCAGCGCCTGGCGCAGCGTCTCGCCCTCGAGCAGCTCCTCGACGACCCACGGCTGGCCGCCCTCGTGGCCGACGTCGAAGACCGCGACGATGTTCGGGTGGTTGAGCGCGCCCGCGGCGCGCGCCTCGGTCTCGAAGCGCTGCAGCCTCTCGGCGTCGGAGGCGAACGACGCCGGCAGGACCTTGATCGCGACGTCGCGCGCCAGCCGCGGGTCGCGCGCGCGCCAGACCTCGCCCATCGCGCCCGCGCCGATCGGGCCGAGCAGCTCGTAGGGTCCCAGCCGCGTGCCGGGGGTGAGTGCCATGCGTGGGGTTCTCCGTTCGTGGCGGGCGCAGCGGTGAGCGCGAGCGCGCAGCATATGGGGAGGCCGCGTCCGATGCCACGGCGAAGTCGGCGCCGGCGGCGCGGACGTCCCGTCGCGCGGCGACCGGCCGGCCGCCGGCCCGCGCGCCGGCG
>JBAIWU010000122.1:0-2439 GCA_037917155.1 Candidatus Eiseniibacteriota bacterium | reverse complement strand
GCGGTGACCGCGCTGGACACGCTCGAGTGGAACAGGACCCGCCCGGAGGACGCCCGCCAGGCGCAGCTCGAGGGCAAGTTCAGCGGCCTCGCGCCCGCGCGTGAAGCGGAGGTGCTCGCCGCCTGGACGGCGAGACCGCGGTAGGTGGCGACGGCCCGGGGCCCCAGCTCGAGCTCGAGCGGCCGCCTGCACGCGGGCCTTCGGCTCCTCGTCGACGTGCGCGCGACGGAGCTCGCGTCGCTGCTGCTCTCGTTCCTCTACTTCTTCTTCGTGATGAGCGCCTGGTTCGTGCTGCGCCCGATTCGCGACGAGATCGCGGCGGCGGCCGGCGTCTCGAAGCTGCCCTATCTCTTCATGGGCACCCTCCTCGCGACGCTGCTCTTCAACCCGCTCTTCGGCGTTCTCGTCGTGCGCTTCCGCGTCCGCACCTTCATCGCGCTGACGTACCACTTCTTCGTCACGAACCTGCTCGTCTTCTACCTGCTCATGCGGATGTCCGGATCGGGCCAGGGCTCGGCGGTCGATCTCTGGATGGGCCGCGCCTTCTACGTCTGGACCAGCGTCTTCAATTTCTTCGTCATCTCGATCTTCTGGTCGTTCATGGCCGACGCGTTCACGAGCGACCAGGCCAAGCGGCTCTTCGGCTTCATCGGCGTCGGGGGGACGCTCGGCTCGATCGTCGGGTCGGGGTTCACCGCGCTGATGGCCGCGAATATCGGCACCCGCAACCTGCTCCTCGTCTCGGCCCTGCTGCTCGAAGTCGCGGTCTTCGTCGTCATGCGGTTTCCCAGGCGCGTGTTCGCCGGCGCCCTGCGCACCGCGAGCGAGGAGCAGGAGGATCGGATCGGAGGAAGCGCATGGGGCGGCCTGACGCGCCTGCTGCAGTCGCCGTACCTGCTCGCGATCGTGGCGTTCCTGGCGGTCTACATCCTCGGGTCCACGGTGCTGTACGCCGAACAGACGGACCTGGTCGGCCGCCTCTACCCAACGCGCGCGGCGCGGACGACCGTGCTCGCCCAGCTCGAGTTCGCGGCGCAGTCGCTGACGCTGTTCACCCAGTTCTTCCTGACCGGCCGCATCACCAAATGGATCGGACTGGCGGCCACGCTCGCGATCGTGCCGGTCCTGACCGTGCTCGGCTTCGGCACGCTCGGGCTCTTCCCCGTGTTCCAGGCGCTGGCGACGTTGTCGGTCTGCCGGCGCGCCGCCAACTTCTCGCTGATGAACCCGGCAATGGAGACGCTGTTCACAGTCGTCAGCCGCGAGGACAAGTACAAGACCAAGAACTTCATCGAGACGTTCATCTACCGCTTCAGCGATCAGCTCACGGTCTGGGGGTACGCCGGGCTGACCATACTGGGACTGGGCCTGTCCGGAATCGCGTTCGTGGTCGCGCCGGTTGCCGGCGTCTCCGTTGCTCTCGCGATCTGGCTCGGAAGGCGGCAGCGCCAGATGGAGCGCCCGGGGCCTCGAACCGGAGCTGCGTGAGCTGGGCGACAGGACTTCGGGACAACCTTCGCTGATCTTAGATCGATGGAGTCAGCTTCCCCGGAACCCACACCCCCAACACCCTCACTTCCCGGCCCCCCGCCCCGCCACCGTCCCGCTGCTCCACGCCCACTGGAAGTTGAACCCGCCCAGCCGGCCCTCGACGTCGAGCACCTCGCCGCAGAGCCACAGGCCGGGGGCGACGCGGGACTCGAGCGTGGACGCGTCGACCTCGGACAGCGTGACGCCGCCGGCGGTCACCTCGGCCTTCTCGTAGCCGAGCGTGCCCGTCACGCCGACGTCGCGCGCGAGCAGCGCGCGCAGCACGGCGTGGCGACGCTCGCGCGGCACCTGGCTCATCGCGGCGCCGCCGACGCCGCTCTCGGCGGTGAGGATGTCGGCGATGCGATCGGGCAGCCGCTCGCCGAGCCAGGTGCGCATGCCCCGCCGCGGGTTCGCGGTGGCGTACGCCTGCCACGCGCGCTCGAGCGACTCGGGCGTCTCGCCCGGCAGGAACGACAGCGTGACGCGGCGCGAGCGGCCCTCGGCGCGGTGCCAGTGGCGCGAGAGGTCGAGCGCACACGGGCCCGAGAGCCCGAAGTGCGTCAGCAGCAGCGATCCCCGCGTGCGCTCGGCGATGTGATTATCCACGAGGAACGCCAGGCCCGCCTCCAGCGTGACGCCCTGCGCGCCGCGGCAGATGGGGTCCACGGCGACGAGCGGTGTGAGCGCGGGCACGGGCGCGACGAGCGTGTGCCCGAGCGCGGTCGCGAGCGCGTAGCCGGTGCCGTCGCTGCCGGTGCGCGGAAACGAGAGCCCGCCAGTGGCGAGCACGACGGCGTCGGCGTCGAGCCACTCGTCGGCGCCGGGCTCGGGCAGGGGCCAGCGCGTCTCGCCCACCGCGTGCGCCTCGGCGCCGAGCGCGGCGCTCTCGCCGACGCGCTGCACGCC
>JBAIWU010000121.1:0-6023 GCA_037917155.1 Candidatus Eiseniibacteriota bacterium | reverse complement strand
GAGACGCTCGCTCGCGAGCACGCGCCCCGGGCGCCGGCCCTCGAGCGCGGTCACGGTCGTGGTGCCGTCGGGATCGCGCCGGATCGTGAAGCCGTCGCCGCCGGGCGCGCGGATCGCGGCCGTCCCGCCCTGCGAGAGCCCGGTGACCGCGAACAGCACCGCCGGCGCCGCCGGGCCTCCGGACGCGCGCGCCGCGAGACGCGCCGCGGCGCGGCCCACCGCCAGCTCCCCGGGCAACACCGGCACGCGGGCCGCGATCGGGCCGCCGCCGGCGTCCTCGAGCAGCGTCATCCCGGTGGCGACGAGCAGCTCGTAGCCGCCGTCGCTCATGACCAGGTTGGAGCACTTGCCGGCCTGCGCGCAGAAGAAGCCGTCGCCCCAGCACCACAGGCCGCCCGCGCGCGTGTACTGGCACAGGTTCCAGCCCGCGCAGCTCATGCACGCGGCCGCGTCGCCCGCCACCGCCACCACCATCGCCAAGCCCACACCCATCCCGATCAACCACCCGCGCATGGTGCCGCTCCTCCGGGGGCGCTCCCGCGCCCGCTCGGTGCGGACGCGACCCGGCTCACAGCACGCGACATGCCGCGCGCAAGCCACGGCGCGGGCGCGGGCGCGCGGGCCGCGGGCGTCCACGTCGTGGACGCGTCATCCACCGCGTAGACACCCGCGGCCCGCCAGACGAACGCGGCGCCGGGCCCGTGGGCCCCGCGCCGCGAGGTCGGCGCACGTCCCTCAGTACGCGAAGGCCCAGTTGAGCTTCACGCTCCACTCGGTCTCGGAGGGCTTGAGCTTGCCGAAGATCGGGTTGACCACGCTGTCGTCCTGCGAGACGAAGCTGGCCCGCACGTCGAGGCCGAGCAGGTAGCGCGGGTCCACGGGCAGGTTGCCGCCGAAGCTCACGTAGAAGCCGGTGCCGGGCGAGGCGTTGTCGCCGCCGGTGCGGTAGAACTTGTGGAAGTAGTAGCCGCCGCCGAAGCCCACGTAGGGGCGCATCGCGGTGTGCCACTTGAAGTGCCGGGTCAGCTCCAGCGTGAAGGGCACCGCGATCTCGCTGGCGGGGCCGAGGCGGCCGAGCAGCTCGTGGTGCACGGAGCCCCCGAAGCCCCACTGCGGGCTCAGGAAACGCTGGTACGCGATCCCGTAGCCGCCGAACGCGTCGCCGGCGTACTGGCCGACCGCCTTGGCGTACCCGGCGCGGATCGAGAGCCAGTTCGAGCGCTTCATCCACGGCCCGTCGGCGGCGCGCTGCTCCTCGAGCGACTTCTCGGGGGCGCGCACCTTGGGCGCCTTCGGGGTCTTCGCCTTCTTCGCCTTGCCGGCGCGCGCGGAATCGGCGGCCGCGGGCTTCGCGGGGGCCGCCGCCGGCGCGGGCGCGGGCGCGGGGTCCTCGGCGCGGGCCGGCGCGGCCGGGAAGACGGACGCGAGGAGCGCCGCGCACGTGAGCGCCAGCACCGCCTGCGGCACAGCAGTTCGCTTCGACACCGGATGCTCCTTTCGACACGCGTGGCCCCGGTCGGGCGCCCCGTCGCGGGGATCACGGCCACGCCCGGACGGCATGGCGGACATCGCAGGCTAGCAAGGCGCGCCCGCACCCGCAACGCGCGCGGCGCGGCGTGCCAGAGGGCTCCGTTCGGCCGCATTCGAGCGGGGACGCGACCGCCGCGCGGCGCGGCAATTCGCGGTCGCCGCGGGTCGCGCCAGTCCGGGCTAGGCATGCGCGGCGGGCTCGGCTAACTTGCGGCCCATGCGCCGTACTCCGTGCGCGCGCACGTGCGCGCTCCTCCTGGCCTGCGTCAGCCTCGCCCTGCTCGCCGGCTGCGGCAGGGGCAAGGGCGCCCAGCGCCAGCAGGACCTCACGTTCGAGCAGCTCGCCGACACCGCAGGGCTCTCGCGCGGCGCGCCGATCCTCGAGAGCTTCGACGCGTACCGCATGGAGAACGGCGCGCTGCGGGTCAGGGGCCGGGCCCGGCTGCCGGACGGCACCCGGCTGCACGTCGCGCTGCGCCACCGCGGCGAGCGCAACTCGCTCGCGATGGTGCAGGTCGAGGTGACCGGCGGCGCGTTCGACTCCCCGCCCATCGTGGGCGAGTCCGGCCCGCTGCCGAAGGGCCGGTACGTGTTCGACATCACCACGCAGTTCCTGCCCGAGTGGCAGCCCCCCGAGGTCCTGCGCGCCACCGACAACGGCCGCTCGATCCGCGGGCCCGGGATCACCCGCACCCGCGTCGGCACCGCGATGTTCGAGCTGACCCAGGAGATGACCCGATGAGACCGCGTCCCCGGCCGCCCGCGCTGCGCTACCGGACGGCGCGCCGCACCGACGTCGAGGCGCTCGCCGAGCTGGCGCTGCGCGCGTTCCGCGTCTCCAGCCTGGAGGCGCGGCGCGAGTTCTTCACCGAGCACCCGCGCTTCTCCATCCGCGACGTGCGCGTGGGCGAGCTGGACGGCGAGCCGGTCGCGACGCTCGTGCTCTACCCGCTGCAGGCGTGGGTGCGCGGGCAGGCGCTGCCGGCGGCCGGCATCGGCTCGGTGGCCGTCTCGCCCGAGCACCGCCGCCGCGGCGTGGCCGAGGCGCTCATGCGCGCGACCCTGCGCGAGCTGCGCCAGCGCGGCGAGGCGTTGTCCCTGCTGTACGCGTTCCGCGGCGACTTCTACCGCCGCTACGGCTGGTCGCTGATCGAGCGGACCAACCTGCTGTCGATGCCGCCGGCCGCGCTGCCGGCCTCGGAGGAGGCGCGGCAGGTGCGCCGGATGCGGCTGCCGGACCGCCCCGCGGTGCAGGCGCTCTACGAGCGCCACGTGCAGGAGACCGGGCACTTCGCGCTGGCCCGCCGCACCGAGTGGTGGGAGAAGCGCCTCTGGGGCTACGAGGGCGACTGGGTCGTGTACGAGGGCCGGCGCCGCGGGCAGATCGACGGCTACATGCAGTACCAGGTCGACAGCGGCGAGGGCCCGTGGAAGCTGGTGCTCACCGTGAACGAGTTCGTCGCGGCCAGCCCGGCCGCGTACCGCGGGCTCTGGGGTTACCTGCACGCGCAGCGCGACCAGGCGGTCGAGATCGTGACCGCGGTGCCGGGCGACTCGCTGTGGCTCACGCGCCTGGCCGACGCGGTCAACCTGCGCGGCGAGCTCAAGCTGGGCGTGCACCGCAGCGCGGGGCACCTGGGCTACGGCGTCATGCTGCGCCTCGTGGACCTCAAGGCCGCGCTCGAGGCGCTGCCGCTCGCGCCCGGCGCGCGCGGCGAGCTCACGCTGGACGTGACGGACCCGGTGCTGCCGCAGAACGCGCGCGCGTGGCGCGTGCAGGCGCGCGAGGGCCGGATGCTCGTGCGCCCGGAGCGGCCCGGCGCGCGGGGCTCGCGCGCGCTGCCGCGGCTCGCGACCCCGGTCGACGCGCTCGCCTCGATCGTCGCCGGCGCGCTCTCGCCGGTGCGGGCGGCCGAGGCCGGGCTCGTGGACGACACGCGCGGAGCCGCCGCGATGCTGGAGCCCTGGTTCCGCGCCCGGCCGGCCTTCCTCTACCCCATGAACGCGTTCTGACCCCGCCGCCCGAGGAGGCCCGTTGACCGAGCTGCCATGGACCGTCGTCGCGCCGCTGCGCCCGCGCTTTCGCGACACCGACGCGATGGGCCACATCAACAACGCGGTGTACGTCACCTACCTGGAGGTGGCGCGCCAGGAGTACTGGCGCGCGTTTCGCGGCGAGGCGGACTACCGCGTGGTACCGTTCATCCTCGCGCGGGTGGAGGTCGACTTCGTCTCCGAGGCGCTCCTGCGCGAGACGCTCGAGCTGTGCATCCGCTGCCCGTACGTGGGCGGCAAGTCGTTCGGATTCGACTACGAGATCCGCGAGCAGTCCTCGCAGCGGCTGGTGGTGAGGGCGCGCTCGGTGCAGGTGTTCTACGACTACGCGGCCAAAAGGAGCGTCCCCTGCCCGCCCGAGATGCGGGCGCGGCTCGAGACGTTCGAGGGCCGGCCGCTGCAGCGCTGACCCGGCCGCCGGCGCGGCGGCCCGCCAGGGAGCGTCCCATGACCAAGCGTACGAAGCGTCCCGACAGCATCACCCGCCGACGGTTCGTCGGCCTCATGGCGGCCGGATCGGCCGCGCTGATGGCGGGCGGCGCCGCGGTGGCCGCGCCCGCCCCGAAGCGGCGCCCGCGCGCCGCCGCGGCCGTGCCGGCGGAGCTCCCGCCCGCCGACCGCCAGGAGCTGCTGCGCCAGCGGGCCGCCACCACGGCGACGCTCGAGGTGATCCGCAAGCACGCGATGCCGCCGGGCACCGAGATGGCCTCCATCTTCAAGCCGCTGCGCCCGCGGCGCCGGAACGGGTGACCGCGTGCTCGCCGAGGAGGTCTTCTTCCGCACGGTCACGCAGCTCTCGGACGACCTGCGCTCGCGCCGGCTGTCGCCGGTCGAGCTGACCGAGGGCTACCTCGCGCGCATCGGGAAGTACAGCGCGCGCTACAACGCGTTCGTCACGGTGACGCGCGACCTCGCGCTGGAGCAGGCGCGCGCGGCCGAGCGCGAGATCGGCGCCGGGCGCTGGAAGGGCCCGCTGCACGGGATCCCCTGGGGCGCCAAGGACCTGCTCGCGACGAAGGGCATCCCGACCGGCTGGGGCACCTCGTTCCTGAAGGACCAGGTCTTCGACGAGGACGCGACCACGGTGAAGCGCCTGCACGACGCCGGCGCGGTGATGCTGGGCAAGACGCACTGCGTCGAGTTCGCGGGCTGCCTGGGCTACCGCTTCGCGGACGCCTCGGTCGCCGGCCCCGGGCGCAACCCGTGGAATCCCGAGCGCTGGACCGGTGGCTCGTCGTCCGGATCGGGGGCCGCGGTGGCCGCCGGCCTGTGCGCGTTCGCGCTGGGAACCGAGACGTGGGGCTCGATCCTGTGCCCGTCGGCGTTCTGCGGCCTCACCGGCCTGCGGCCGACGTACGGCCTCGTCTCCCGCGCGGGCGGCATGGTGGGCGCGTACACCTTCGACAAGATCGGGCCGATCGCGCGCTCGGCGTCGGACTGCCGGCTCGTGCTGTCCGCGATCGCCGGGCCCGATCCGCGCGATCCCACCTGCGCCGACGAGTCGATCCCGCTCGATCCCGGCAGCGCGCGGCCGATCGGCGAGCTGCGCGCGGCACTCGTGCCGCTCGACTGGAGCAAGACCGGCGAGCCCGAGGTCAAGGCCGCCTTCGACGCCGCGGTCGCGGCGCTGCGCGGCGCGGGCCTGCGCATGGACGAGGCCGCACTGCCCGAGTACCCGGCGGGCGAGGTCTCGGGCACGCTCATCTCGGTGGAGGCGCTCGCCGCGTTCGAGCCGTTCTTCCGCGACGGCCGCGTGAAGCAGCTCAAGGACCGGCTCGCCGCGCACCAGTGGGACATCGCGAAACCGATCACGGGCGCAGACACCATGAAGGCCTGGCGCATGCGGCGCGAGCTGCAGGAGATCGTGGCGAAGTTCTACGACACCTACGACGTGGTGGTGACGCCGAACTTCAAGTCGGTCGCGCCGCCGGTCACCGAGGACCTCAACGCGGCGCTGCCGTACCCGGACCCGGCCGGCGCGATCGGCGTCGGCTGCGGCCTGCCCGCGATCGCGCTACCGACGGGCTTCGGGCGCGCGCACATGCCGGCCAGCATGCAGCTCATGGGCCCGCCGTTCTCCGAGGCGACGCTGATCGCGCTCGGCGAGGCGTTCCAGAAGGCGACCACGCACCACCTGGAGCACGCGACCGTGACGTAGCCGACCCCGGCCGACAACTCCGGAAGACGCATCACTCGGGCCACCCATCGCTGGAGGGATTCCGCATGGAGAGTGATTCCCGCCCCACCACGCCTGCGCATGCCGCGGGCGCCCCGCTGGACCCGTTCCGCGCGCTGGGGGACGGCTGGCGTTCGTTCCTCGCGAACCCATGGATGAGCCTAGCGGTCATCCTCGTGCTGTACGTCGTCTACCTGGCCGCCGTGGCGGTGCCGTTCCTGAACCTCTTTGCCGCGTTCCTGCTGGCGCCGGCGCTGGCCGC
>JBAIWU010000120.1:0-2355 GCA_037917155.1 Candidatus Eiseniibacteriota bacterium | reverse complement strand
GGGCGCATCGAACCTGTACAGCGCGTTCATGGTGATGGCCGAGGACGTCGGCGGGAACCCGTTCTGGGCCTCGGCCCCGGACTCGGGCTACTCGGTCGACAACATCCCGCCCGTGGCCCCGGCGCCGTTCACCGCCGCGTACGCCTCCGGCGCGACGCAGCTGCACTGGGGCGCCAACACGGAAGCCGACCTAGCGGGCTACCGGGTGTATCGCGGCACGAGCGCCGACTTCGTCCCGGGATCCGGGAACGTGATCGTCGCGCAACCGGACACCGGCTACGCCGACGTCGGCCCGGCGGGCTCGTACTACAAGCTCTCCGCCGTGGACATCCACGGCAACGAGAGCGCGTTCGCCGCGATCGGGCCCTCGGGTACGTCCGGCGTCGGCGCGGACGCGCCGCGCACGCTGGCGCTGGCCGACCCGGCGCCCAACCCGGCGCGCACGCAGACCCGACTGGCGTTCGCGTTGCCGGTCGCGGGCCCGGCGCGCCTGGGACTCTTCGACGTGACCGGACGCCTCGTACGCCGCGTGCGCGAGGGCTGGATGGAGGCCGGCCGGTACTCGCTGGCGATCGACCTGCGGGATGGCTCCGACGCCCCGCTCGCGGGAGGGCTCTACTTCGCGCGGCTCGACGCCGGGGGCCGGACGCTCGTGCGCCGGCTCGCGGTGGTGCCCTGAGCCCCCGGACCGCGGGACGGCATCCGAAGTCGGGGCGGAGTGCCGTGCGGAACGCACGGCCACTCCGTCCGGCGGCGCGGCGGGGCCGCCGCGATGGTTGGCGCGGGCCGCGCCGGTCCGTTACATTCGGGTGCTGACACCCGCGTGATCCGTCCTCCCGGGAGAGTTCTTCATGGCATCGGTCAAGACCGCCGGCGCGCCCGCCCGCTACCACGGCCTTTCCGCCGAGGACCTCGTCGGGCTCTACCGCACGATGTTCACCTCGCGACGGCTCGACGACGAGGAGATCCGGCTCAAGAAGCTGAACCTCATCTTCTTCCAGATCTCGGGCGCCGGGCACGAGGCGGTGCTGGCCGCGGCGGGCCGGGCGCTGCGGGCCGGGCACGACTACTTCTTCCCGTACTACCGCGACCGCGCGCTCTGCCTGCAGCTGGGCATGACGCCGCGCGAGATGCTGCTCTCGAGCGTCGGCGCCGCGGAGGACCCCAACTCGGGCGGCCGCCAGATGCCGAGCCACTGGGGCCACCGCCCGCTGAACATCGTGTCGCAGTCGAGCCCGACGGGAACGCAGTTCCTGCAGGGCGTGGGCCTCGCCGAGGCGCTGGTCAAGTACCGCGAGCTGGAAGGCGACCACCCCGCGCTCGCCGGCGAGGTGGACGGCGACGAGGTCGTCTACGTCTCGACGGGCGACGGCGCCACGAGCGAGGGCGAGTTCTGGGAGGCGCTCAACTCGGCGTGCAACCTCAAGCTCCCGGTGCTCTTCCTCGTCGAGGACAACGGCTACGCGATCTCGGTCCCGGTCGACGTGCAGACGGCGGGCGGCAACGTGGCCGAGCTGGTGCGGAACTTCCCCAACCTGCACTGGGTCGGGGAGGTGGACGGCAACGACCCGCTCGAGTCCTACCGCGTGATCCGCGACGCCGTGGCGCACTGCCGGGCGCGCAGGGGCCCGGCGCTCGTGCGCGCAAAGGTGACGCGGCCGTACTCGCACTCGATGTCGGACGACGAGACCAAGTACAAGCCGCAGGCCGTGCGCGAGGCCGAGGCCGAGCGCGACTGCATCCGCACGTTCGGACGCTACCTCGTCGAGGAGCGCATCGTCACGCCCGAGCAGCTCGAGCGGCTGCACCAGGAGGTGCTGGCCGGCATCCGGGAGGCTTCGGAATCGGCGCAGCGCTCGCCGCAGCCCGCGGCGCACACGGCCACGGCGTACGTGTTCTCGCCGAACGTCGACCCCGCGTCGGAGCGCTTCGTCGCCGCGCCCGGGCCGGCGGCCGACGCGCAGCCGGAGACGATCCTGCAGAGCATCAACTACTGCCTGCGCGACGAGATGGCGCGCAACCCCCGCATCGTCGTGTTCGGCGAGGACGTCGCGGACGCCTCGCACGAGGACGTGCTCGGCGACCTCAAGGGCAAGGGCGGAGTGTTCGGCGTCACGTGGGGCCTGCAGAAGCTGTTCGGGGGCCGGCGCGTCTACAACTCGCCGCTGGCCGAGGCGAACATCGTCGGGCGCGCGATCGGCATGGCGCTCGCGGGGCTGCGCCCGGTCGTCGAGATCCAGTTCTTCGACTACATCTGGCCGGCCATGATGCAGATCCGCGACGAGCTGGGCTACATGCGCTACCGCTCGAACAACGCGTGGAGCGCGCCCGTGGTCATCCGCGTGGCCTACGGCG
>JBAIWU010000119.1:0-8463 GCA_037917155.1 Candidatus Eiseniibacteriota bacterium | reverse complement strand
AGCTGCAACCTCCACTGCGCCGGCGCGCTGTAGTTGGACGGGTCGTCCAGCGTGCCGGTGATGGAATAGTTCGTGATGTTGGTGATGTACGACGGATCGAACGTGCCCTTGCCGAGGACATAGCCCTGGCCGGTGATGGGGTCGATCCGGTACGGGACCAGGTTGTTGAAGATGTTCGTGCCCTGGAGGCTGAGGTCGAACTTCCGGTCCAGGATCCTGAACCAGCGGTCCACCTTGAGGTCGGTGGAGAACTGGAACGGCGCGTTCAGCGAATAGGGCAACCCGACCTGGTTCTGGTCGAGGAGGTCGCTGGGCGTGTAGGCGCGGCCCGACTCGCCGTGCACGAAGAGGTTGACCCCGGTGCGCCGCAGGATCGCCCAGTGGCGCGGCGCGTCGTCGTCGAAACGGACGTCGAGGTTCGCGGTCAGCTTGTGGGGGCGGTTCCAGCTCACGAAGATCTCGGAGAGCCGGGTCAGCGAGCTGCCGCCGATCTCCTGCAGCGCGAGCTCCTGCGTCGGGTTGCTGCTCTTGCCCTTCGTCTGCTGGTACGAGTACGAGAGCTTGCCCGCCCAGTGGTGCGAGCGCCGCTTCTCGACCTCGATCTCGACGCCCTTCGACCGCGAGAAGTGGCCGTTGAGGTAGACGAAGTACGACTGCAGGTTCGTGCCCGAAACGGGGTCGACGCGCGTCGCGCTGGGGTAGTCGTAGACGTCCTTCACGAAGAACGTCACGTTCGCCGCCATGTTCGTCACGAACTGGTGCTTGGCGCCGACCTCGTAGTTCACGGAGATCTGCGGGTTGATGTTCGGGTTGCCCTGCAGCGGGAACGACTCGCTCGAGATCGAGTTCAGCTTCGAGTAGACGTAGCGGTAGCTCGGGATCTGCGTGAACTCGCCGTAGTTGAAGAAGAAGCTGCTGTTGTCGGTGATCGGGTGCGAGACGATGATGCGGGGCGAGAAGTGGATCTTGGCGCGGCGCCCGAACAGCGAGTACGTGTCGTTGTAGAAGCCCGTGCGCTCGATCGAGGAGATGTTGTGCCGCGTCGTGTCCGCCAGTGCCTGCTCCGCCTCGCGGCCGATGACCCAGTAGTCGGCGCGCACGCCGACGTTCGCGACGAAGCCCTCGTACTCCAGCCGGTCGCGGAGGAACATGTCGCCGACCCAGGGGTGCACGCGCCACTGGTCGTGCGACGAGCCCAGCCCGTTCGGGTCGATGATCCAGGGGTACTCGATGTCGAGGTACTGGACCGTCTGGAACTGGTGCTCGAAGCCCGCCTCGATCTCGTTGTGGTGCAGGCGCTGGGTGATGTTCCAGCTCAGTCCCCAGCTGTCCGTGCGCCGGTCGGCCCACTGGTAGTCGTCGCCGCTGTCGAGGAAGTAGTCGTCGCGCCGCGGGTCGCCCGCGGGGAAGGTGCCCTTGTCGTCGGGCTCGACGTACTGGGTCCAGTCCTTGCCGCCGACGTCCTGCCGCTGCGCGTAGAAGTAGCGCGAGAGCTGCGCCTCGGTGTAGCCCGAGGTCGACAGCGTGCGCCGCCACACCAGCGACGACTGCACGTTGTCCTCGAAGATGGTCGGGGCGTGGTCGATCCGGTGCGCCCACTGCCACGGGTAGGCAGGGTCGCCGAGGTCGCCGCTCGAGGTCAGGAACGTGCGGCTGAAGCCCTGGTCGATCGCGATGCGCTTGGCGTACGTCAGGCTGTACTTGTCGCGGTCGTCCGGCTTCCACGTCAGCCCGTAGCGCGCGGCCCAGCGGTTGTCCTCGGACGGCGACCAGCTGTCGTCGTACTTGAAGTGGTAGCCGAAGAAGGAGTCCTCGTAGCTCGAGTGCAGCCGCGGGGGCATGAGGTCGGTGGGCGGCAGCAGCGAGGACTGGATCAGGCTCGCGTTGGGAGCGTTGAGGTAGCTGAAGCGCGTCTCGTAGAGCGAGCTCGAGAGATCGAGGATGCTCGTCACGGTGCCCGGGATCCTGACGCCGAGCCTCCGCAGCATCGGCGACCAGAACGGGTCGGGGCCGCTCGTCACGACCTGCCACATGCGGCCCCCGTAGCTGCCGGTCGCGGTGGTCAGGCCGGTCTGGAACTTGTCCGTGCCCTCCTTGAGCTTGATCTCGACGACGCCCGAGAGCGCGTTGCCGTAGCGCACGTCGTAGGCGCCGGTGGCCACGTTCACCTCGGCCACCGAGCGGGCGTTGAGCTGGCCGGCCGTCGACTGGCCGGTCACGAGGTCGCGGTTCGCGACGCCGTTGACGACGAACACGGCCTCGTCGGAGCGGCCGCCGCGGATGTGGATCTGCTCGGCGTCGGTGCTGATGCCGGCCTGCTGCTGGAGCACGTCGCCGACCGTCGTGACGGCGAGGTTGCGGATGTCGTTCGCGGTCACGCTGCGCACCGTCGCGCCCTGCTTGACCTCGACGAGCCGGCGCTCGGCCGAGACCTCGACGACCTTCTCCTCGCGGACCACGACTTCCTCGAGCTGGAAGGACACCGTGGCGGTCTTGCCGGCGACCACGACCACGCCGGACTGGGCGCCCGGCGTGTAGCCGAGGTACTGCACCCGGACCTCGTACGTGCCCGGGGGCACGCCCGGGATCGTGTACTGGCCCTCGGAGTCCGTGAGCCCGCCGCGCTTGGCGGCCGGGATGGTGATGGACGCGAACGGGATCGCATGCCCCGTCTTCCGGTCCGTGACCCGGCCGGCCACGGTGCCGAGATCGGCGGCTCCGCCGAATGTCGCGAAGGCGGCCAGCGCCGCCGTTATGAGAACCGCAAGTCGGATGGATTTCATGAGTTGGCCATATGTGGAGAAGCGGGTGTCTGACCCTAGTGGCCTGCCTCTCGACGGGTCAAGTAGACGTTTGTTTACCGGGGTGCGACGGGGCGCACCCCGGGGGCGGCCTGAACCGAATCGCGCCGGGCTCAGTAACTCCCTCGCAGGTCGTACTCCTGCGGGAACGCGTCCATGAAGACCCGGTCGATCTCCAGGTTCACCTCTCGCAGCATCCGCGCCTTCTGGGGGTAGGGCATGAAGGCGCTCTTGAATCCGTTGATGATGATCCGCTTGATCTCGTAGGGGCTCAGCCGGAACGCGCGGGCGGCCAGCGCGATCTCCTGCGAGCTCGTCGTCGCGCTCATGAGCCGGTTGTCCGTGTTGAGCGTCACCCGCAGGCCGGAGCGGAAGTACTGGCCGAACGGGTGCGCCGACGGCGTCTTCGCCACGCGCGTCTGGACGTTCGAGCTCAGGCACATCTCGAGCGGGATGCGGTGGTCGCGCACGTAGCGCATCAGGTCGTCGTCCTCGACCAGCCGCGTGCCGTGCCCGATGCGATGGGCGCCGCAGTAGTGCAGCGCCTGTGCGATGCTCGCCGGCCCGAACGCCTCGCCGGCGTGCACGGTCGAGTTGACGTTGTTCTTGTGGATGATGTCGAACGCCTCGCGGTGGGCCTTCGCGGGGTAGTCCTTCTCCTGGCCCGCGAGGTCGAACGCGAGGACGCCGCGGCCCTTGTAGGCCACGGCGAGCTCGGCCAGCTCGATGGACACCTTCGGGGACATCGAGCGGATGCCGCAGATGATGACGCCCGTCGAGATGTCGTGGCGCGCGCCCGCGTCGCGCAGGCCGGCGATCACCGGGTCGACGATGTCCTCGAACTTCAACCGGCGCTTGCGGTGGAGGATGGGCGAGTAGCGCACCTCGAGGTGGCGGACGTTCTCCTCCGCGCAGTCCTCGACCAGCTCGTAGGCGATCCGGTAGAGCGCCTCCTTCTCCTGCATGACGCTCAGCGTGATGTCGAAGATGCGGAGGTAGTCGCCGAGGTTCCGCGTGCGGCGGCCCGCCTGCATCAGGCGCGTGAGGCGCGCGAGGTTGCCCGTCGGCAGCGAGACCTTCTGGTGCTCGGCCAGCTCCAGCACCGTCCGCGGCCGCACGCTGCCGTCGAGGTGGCAGTGGAGCTCCGTCTTCGGAAGGCGGCGGATCACCTCCAGCGAAAGCTTCATCGGCAGCGGCACTCCTCGCACGCCGCGCGCGGGCGGCGGCTATGTTCCGGCTCGCGCGTCAGCCCTGGCTGCGCTCGAGCGCCATGATCTTGCGTACCCGGCGCTCGTGGCGGCCGCCGGCGAATTGGGTCTCCAGGAACAACCGCACCATGCGGGTCGCGGCCCCGCGGTGCACCACCTTCGCCCCGAGCGCCAGCACGTTGGCGTCGTTGTGCTCGCGCGCGTTGAGCACCGTCGCGTCGTCGTGGCACAGCGCGCAGCGCACGCCGGGGACCTTGTTCGCGGCCATCGTCGAGCCGATGCCCGCCGCGTCGATGACGATGCCCCGCGCGGCGCGGCCGGAGGCCACCTCGCGGGCCACCGCGGCCGCGAAGTCGGGGTAGTCGACCGCGTCGGCCGAGTGCGTCCCGCAGTCGTGGACCTGCCAGCCGAGCTCCTCGGCCACCGCGCGCTTGAGGACCTCCTTGAGCGCGAGCCCGCCGTGGTCGCAGCCGATGGCGACGCGGCGCGGCGCGACCGGAGCGGGGGGCGCGGGGGCGGCGGCGGGGGCGCGCGGGGCGCCGGGCTCGGGGCCCAGCGCGCGCTGGACGGCCTCGCGCACGAGGCGCCGCACCTGCTGTTCGTCGGGGTGGCTCATTGGGCCGGGCAGTCTAGACCGCCCCCATCACGGACACAACGTTGCAAAGGCTCGGCGCCCCCCGGCGGGGGCACGCGCCCGCGGCGCGGCGGCCAGGCTAGACTTTGCGGCCGCCGTCGCCGCGCGCCCGGACGCGCGGCTCCGCCCCCCGCTACCCGACAGGAGATCCCGTGTCGCGCCACCTGCCCGCCCTCGCCTCGCTGATCGCCCTCCTCGCCCTCGCGCCCGCCCCCGCGGCCCGCGCGGCGATGCTCGAGGACAGCACCACGGTGGAGGCCTGGCGGCTGCCGAACGGCCTCGAGGTGCGCGTGCGCAACGTCCCGCGCGCGAAGCACGTCGCGATCACGGTCGCGTACCGCGCCGGCACGGGCATCGAGTCGCCCGCGCAGCCGGAGCTGGCCGCGCTGCTCGCGCAGGTCCGCTTCACGGCCCCGGTCGGCGACGTGCCCGAGCGCACGCTCGAGGAGATGGACGGCATCCGCCCGCTCGGCTGGGCCGTGACCACGAACCCGCACCTGGCGCTGCTCACCGAGACCGGCACGCTCGACCACCTCGCCGGCGTGCTGCACGAGGTCGCGATGCGCGCCCGGGGGGTCCAGGTGACCGACTCGTGCCTCGCGCACGTGCGCGCGGCCGTGCGCCGCGACGCCGCCTCGCGGCGCTACGGCAACGTCGAGCCGGCGCTCTACGAGCGCGTGCGCGACCTCGGGCTCGGCCGCGACGAGTCGCAGGTCCTCAAGCGCGCGGGCGCCGCCTGGCTCGGCACGCTGACCCCGGCGCACGTCGAGTCGCTGCTGGCGCGCTACTACGGCGCCTCGAACGCCTCGCTCGCGCTCGTGGGCGACTTCTCGTCGCTCGACCTGCGGGCGCTCGTCGAGCGCGAGTTCGGGCCCGTCCCGGCCGGCGTCGCGCAGCCCGATCCGCCCGCCGAGCGGCTCGCCGGCGCGGCCCGCGTCGTGCCGCTGCGTGGCGTCACGTCGCCCGCGGCGGTCGTGGGCGTCATCGCCCCGGCGCTCGAGGACCCGGCGCACGCGGCGTTCTACCTCAACGCGCTGATCGTGGGCGGCTGGTGGAGCCGCCGGCAGCTCGACGCCGGCAGCCGGCTCGCCTCGCACTTCCAGTACTCGCTGCTCGACGAGCCGGAGATCGTGCGCTACGAGGACGCCTCCTCCGGCTCGGCGGACACGGCGGCCGTGCGGCTGGCCTGGGATGGCGCCATGCAGGAGTACGCGCAGCTGCTCGTCACCGGCGACGTGCACGACCTCTTCCGGAACAACGTGCGCTGGATGGTGGGCGGCCCGCTCTCGCCGCAGCAGCGCCGGCAGGCGCTCGACACGCCGACGCTGCTGACGGGCCTGTCGACGACCACGGCGGCGCGCGCGATCTGGAAGGGCGATACCTTCTGGGCGGGCTGGCGGCGCCGCCTCGACGAGGCGCACTTCGGCGCGACCAGCTTCCTCGCCTGGATGACCGCGCCCGAGCACCAGGTCGTGCTCGTGCTGGCGCCGCCGCGCTGAGCGCCGTGGACGCGGCTCGCCGCGTCCGTTCGTTGACCCGCCGTTCGCGGCGCTGATAACGTCATCACCGGCATGGCGCGGCGCATCCTGATCGGCATCGCCGGGGGTTCGGGCTCCGGCAAGACTCTCGTGGCGCGCACGATCGTGCGCGAGCTGGGGTCGGAGAAGGTCGTCGTCATCGACCAGGACTCGTACTACCGCAACCTCGACGAGATCCCGTTCCGCGACCGCGAGGCGCGCAACTTCGACCACCCCGATGCCTTCGACAACGACCTGCTCGTGCGGCACCTGCGCGACCTGCTCGAGGGCAAGCCGATCGACCAGCCGGTCTACGACTACTCGCAGCACTGCCGCCTGCCCGAGACGCGCCGCATCAGCGACCACGTCATCGTCGTCCTCGAGGGCATCCTCATCTTCCACGAGCCGGAGCTGCGCGCGCTCATGGACATCAAGCTGTTCGTCGACGCCGACGCCGACGTGCGCCTCGTCCGCCGGCTGCGCCGCGACCTCATCGAGCGCGGCCGCGCCGTGGATTCGATCCTGCGCCAGTACGAGGAGAGCGTGCGGCCGATGCACCTGCAGTTCGTCGAGCCGAGCAAGCGCTTCGCCGACGTGATCATCCCCGGCGGCGGGCACAACAAGGTCGCGATCGACCTCGTGCAGACGAAGATCCGCGAGCTGCTGCGCGAGCGCGGCGTGAGCGTCGGCGCCTCGATCGGCGCCTGAGGCGACCGCGCGGCCCGGCCGCCCGGCTAGTTCGGCCGGCCCGGCGCCGCCGAGTCGCCCGTCGTGAAGCTCCAGCTCCTCACGTCGCGCCGGAACTGGCCGCCGCTCACGCGCACGCCGGTGGTGAGCTGGTAGGTGTACGTCGTGTGGCCCGAGAGCGGCCGGTCCGGCACGTAGTACACCTTCGACAGCGTCGGGGCCATGGGCGGGTCCTTCACGAACACGTCGTACACCGGGTCGGGCCACGCGTGCGGATGGTAGACGTAGGCGTTGCCCGGCATGAAGCGCACGGTGCCCGGCACGAGGTGGCCGAGCGAGTCGAGCAGCTGGAAGCTCGTCAGCTCGAGCGTCGTCGAGTCGATGTCGTCCGTGAACAGCACGGAGTCGATCGTGAGCACGTCCCACTTCCACGGCGCGGTCGGATCGTTCGCGGAGCCGAGCGGGCCGGCGCCGCGCGGGACGATGAGGCCGCTGAGGCCCTCCCCGGTGAGCTCGTTCTTGCTGCAGGAAACGAGGGCGAAGCTCGTCAGCGCGGCCAGCGCGGCCAGCAGCGTCACGCCCAGGATGCGGCGAAGCGGGATCATGCGTTCACTCCTTCGCGAACCCGAAGGAAAGGGATGTCGGTCGAGCCGCCGGCGGGAGCCGACGTTTGGAGCGGGCGACTGTAGCGACTCCGCGGAAGCGGGCGCAAGGCCCGCGGTCGCCGGAGGGCGACCGGACGAGAGCCCGCTCGCGGCAGCCGCGCCGGTCCCCGGCCGGCGAGCGCGGGGTCCTGCGGGCTTGCGGCGGACGCGGATTCCGCTAGTCTCCTCGGTCCCATGATCGGAGGTCGACCCTTGCGCCTGCGCGTCCTGTTCCTGCTCGCCCTCGCCGTCGCCGTGCCGGCGGCCGCGATGGCCGATACGTCCACGCCCGGATTCCAGCTGCAGGCCGACGGCCTGCTCTTCGGCCCGCTCGGCGAGCTGCCGTCGCAGCACAGCGCCCGCATGTCGGACATGTTCGCCAACGGCGGCGGCTTCGCCATCACCGCCACGGTGGGGCTCACCCGCCGCTGGGCGGCGGGCCTGCGGGTCGCGTCGTACCGCAGCACGAAGGACGGGCAGTTCGAGTTCCTCGACTTCGCCACGCCCGCGGGGCTCTCGCTCCCGGCCGGCGCGGGCCCGTACACGATCGAGCGCGAGCTCGAGCTGCTGCCCATCCACGCGCTGCTGCAGTACCGGCGCCCGCTGGCCGCGCGCCTCGAGTGGCAGGCCGAGGGCGGCGCCGGCCTGATCTCGACGATCGACCACATGTCGCTCGTCTCGCGCGACGGCAGCGGCACGCTCGCGAGCATCTCGGGCTACCAGAAGGACGCCTCGTGGACGGTGGGCACGGCGCTCGCGCTGCAGGCGCCCGGCAACCTCGACGTCGTGGCCAGCGCCCGGTACATCGGCACGTTCTCGGGCGACGGCGCGGTGTGGATGCAGAGCGACGATCCCAGCTTCACGAACTGGACGCTGGGCCTGCGCTACCCGCACAACACGCACTGAGCCCGGCCGACGCGCGCACGGGGCCGGCCGCGTCGCGGCCGGCCCCGCCTGCGTTCCGGCGCGTCA
>JBAIWU010000118.1:0-2052 GCA_037917155.1 Candidatus Eiseniibacteriota bacterium | reverse complement strand
TGAAGCCGGCGAACGTGCTGCTGACCCCGAAGGGCCAGGTGAAGCTGCTCGACTTCGGGCTCGCCCGCCTGCGCGACGCGGTGGGCGAGCACGACTCGACCCGCTCGACGGTCGCGGCCGGCACCTTCACCGGGACGCTGGCGTACGGCGCGCCCGAGCTGTTCGCGGGGCGGCGGGCCGACGCGCGCAGCGACGTCTACTCGCTGGGCGTGGTGCTCTACGAGCTGGCGACCGGCCGCCGCCCGCACGACGAGGAGCTGGTGCCGGCGCTGGTCTACGCGATCGCTCACGCACCGGTGCCGCCGCCGCGCAAGCTGCGGCCCACCCTGAGCGCCGCGTTCGAGCAGGCGGTGCTGGCCTCGCTCGAGCGCGATCCGGCGCGGCGCACGCGTAGCGCGGCCGCGGTGGCCGAGCAGCTGAGGTCTCTCGGCTCGGTGGCCGCGCCTCCCGCCGGCCCGCAGCCGATCCGCTCGCTGGCGGTGATGCCGCTGGCCAACTTGTCCGGCGACCCGGCCCAGGAGTTCTTCGCCGACGGCATGACCGACGAGCTGATCTCGAGCCTCGCCCGCCTCGGCGCGCTGCGCGTCATCTCCCGGACCTCGGCGATGACCTACAAGGGCGCGAAGAAGCCGCTGCCGCAGATCGCCCGCGAGTTGGACGTGGACGCGGTCGTGGAGGGCTCGGTGCTGCGCTCGGGCGGGCGGGTGCGTATCCACGCGCACCTGGTGCACGCGGCGACCGACACTCAGCTGTGGAGCGAGAGCTACGAGCGCGACATGGACGACGTCCTGCGGCTGCAGTCCGAGGTCGCGCAGGCGATCGCGCGCAGCGTGCGGATCCAGATCACGCCCGAGGAGAAGGCGCGACTGGGCGGCGAGCGGGCCGTGAACCCCGAGGCCCACCTGGCGTACCTGCGCGGCCGCTTCCTGTGGAACAAGTGGACCCCCGACGAGCTGCGGGCCGCGATCGAGCAGTTCCGGCAGGCGCTGGCGATCGATCCGGGCTACGCCGTGGCCGACGCGGGGCTGGCCGACTGCTACAACGTGCTCGGCAACATCAACGCCATGCCGCACGCCGAGGCCTATTCCAGCGCGCGCGCGATGGCGCTGAAGGGACTCGAGCTCGACGACTCCGTGGCGGAGCTGCACGCCTCGCTCGGATACGTGATGCGCTTCCACGACTGGGACTGGATCGGCTCCGAGCGCGAATTCCGCCGCAGCATGGAGCTCAACCCCGGATACGCGAACGGCCATCGCTGGCTCGGGCAGCTGCTCTCGAGCCTGGGCCGCCTCCCGGAGGCGATCGTCCACGTCCGCCGCGCGCTCGACATGGATCCGCTCTCGCTCGTCATCTACTCGGCGGTGGGAGACGTCTATTTCTTCGGTCGGCAGTTCGATCAAGCCATCGACTACTACCGTCGATGCGTGGCGATGGATCCGGGTTTCGTGCCCGGCCACACCGACCTCGCGCGCGCCTACGAGCAGAAGGGCATGCTCGACGAGGCGATCTCCGAGTACCGGCTCGCCACCGCGCTCGAGCGCAGCGACCCCGGCATGTCGGCGGGGCTCGCGCACACGCTGGCGCTCGCGGGGCGCCGCGAGGAGTCGCGTGCGATCCTGGAGCGCCTGATCGAGCGGCACCGGCGCGAATTCACCTCGACCTTCGCGATCGCCACCATCCACGCCTGCCTCGGCGAGACCGACCACGCCCTTGAGTGGCTCGATCGCGCCTTCGAGCGGCACGACGGCGCACTCGTGCTGATCAAGGTCCACCCGCGCCTCGACGGGCTGCGCGGCGATCGGCGCTTCGCCTCGCTGCTCGAGCGGATGGGGCTGGCGAACTAGCCCACCGGCGACGACGTCATTGCGGGGCCGGTTGACCCTGCGGCATCTTGCGTGACCTCGAGCAAGGGCCGGCTGGGGCCGGCCGTCGCGGAACCGGCGCGGACCCCGGGATGGAGGGAGGACAGCGCCCGCCGGACGCGATGCTCGAGCGGCGCGTCGGCGATGTCTCCGCAAGACGCGGCCGCCTGCCGCGCCTCGCCGGCGCGGA
>JBAIWU010000117.1:0-1871 GCA_037917155.1 Candidatus Eiseniibacteriota bacterium | reverse complement strand
CCTCGCCCGCCGCGGCCGCGTCGCCTGCCGGTGCCGCGCTCACCGGCTGGGACTACCTCGGCGCGCTCGCCGCGCACGCCGACTCGGCGTACGAACAGGTCGAGCCCACGCTCGCCGACTCGAACGGCACCGGCGTCCACCGCGCGGTGTTCATCGTGCGCGCGGTCACCGCCAGCGCGTCGGTCTACTTCGACTCGCCGCCCGACTCGGGCTACTCGGTCGACAACCTGCCGCCCGCGCCGCCCGCGCCGTTCGTCGGCACGTACGCCGCCGGCGTCACGCGGCTCCGCTGGGGCGCCAACGCCGAGTCCGACCTCGAGGGCTACCGGCTCTATCGCGGCGCGACGGCGGACTTCGTCGCCGGGCCCGCCAGCCTGGTCGCCGCCACACGCGACACGAGCTGGACCGACGGGGGCGACGCCGGGTCCTGGTACAAGCTCGCCGCCGTGGACCGCAACGGCAACGCGAGCGCGCTCGTGTCGCTCGCGCCGGGCGAGATCACCGGCGCAGGCGGCGCGCCGCTGGCGCTCGCGCTCGACGGCGCGCGGCCGAACCCCTGGCGCGGGGCCGGCCTCGTCGTGCGCTTCGCGCTCCCCGATGCCGCGCCCGCCCGGCTCGAACTGCTCGACGTGACGGGGCGCCGCGTGGCCGCGCGCGACGCCGGCGCGCTGGGACCGGGCCCGCACTCGCTCGATCTCGCCCCCGGCGGCTCGCTGCCCGCGGGGCTCTACCTCGTGCGCCTCACGAGCGGCGGCGCATCGCGCACGACGCGGGTCGTCGTGGTGAGGTAGGGGACGGTGGTCTAGACTGCCCCGGCCCGCGCGGCGGACCACAGGGTCCCCGGGCGCCTCGACGCCCGGACCCGCGTGCGCGCCGCCGCGCATGCCGCTCGTCCATCCATCGCATTCCGGGAGGCCCGCCATGACGCCGTTCCGTGTCCGGACGCTCGATCGGAGCTTCGCTCGCCACGCCCTCGTCGTCCCGCTCGCAGTCGCGCTGGCCGCCTCCGCGCTCGCCCTGCCGGCGCTCGCGAAGGAGGCGCCGAAGGCCGAAGGGGCCGCCGCGCCTGCGCCGCAGGGACCGGCCGCGGCGGCTGCGATCTGGGAGAAGCTCGGCCTGCCGCACTACGCGCCGCCGGCGTCGTACAGCGAGGACGTCGTGATCACGTCGGAAGGCAGGACGTTCACGATGAAGCGCGCGATCGACGGGCCGAAGACCCGCACCGAATTCGCGATGGAGAAGCAGAGCACGGTCATGATCGAGCTGGGCGACGAGCGCGGGACGTCCTACCAGCTGATGCCCGACCGCAAGGAGGGCATCAAGCAGTCGCGCGCGGCGATGGACGAGATGACCGGTGGCAGGATGAGCCGGATGGAGGCGGAGCACGCCGGGGATGCCGCGAAGGACGCGGGCGCTCCGCCGGACATGAAGGTCGAGGACCTCGGAGACGACACGGTGAGCGGAGCGGCGGCGCGCAAGCTCCGGCTGACCTCATCCGACGGCACCGTGCTCGCGTGGTTCGAGAAGGCCACCGGCGCGCCGCTGCGGATGGAGAACACGTCCGAGGGCAAGACCGCCGTCGTCGAGTGGAAGAACCGCAAGCTCGAGCCGCAGCCCGCCGAGCTCTTCGAGGTGCCGAAGAACTACAAGCTGACCGACATGGACGAAATGGTCGAGAAGATGAAGTCCATGGGCGGCATGCGGGGCATGGGCGAGGGGATGATGTCCGGCATGATGCAGGGCATGGGCGCGAACATGGGCGCCTCGTTCGGCGCGGGCCTGGGCGCCTCGCTCGGTGGGCCGCGCGGCGCGATGGCCGGCCAGTACATCGGCGGCCGCGTGGGCGGCATGATCGCGCGCAAGGCCACGGG
>JBAIWU010000116.1:0-14991 GCA_037917155.1 Candidatus Eiseniibacteriota bacterium | reverse complement strand
GATCTCCGTGGCACCGGCCGCGGCCGCGCTGTGCAGCGGCCGCACGCGCGTCGCGTTGCGCGCCTCCGCCTGGGGGTCGGCGTCCAGCGCCAGCAGGCGCGCCGCGAGGCCGGCGTGGCCGAAGAACGCCGCGAGGTGCAGCGCCGTGAAGCCGTCGGGCGCCCACGCGCGCGCGAGCGCGGGCTCGCGCTCGAGGTGCGCGAGCGCGCTCGCGGTCTCGCCGGCCGCCACGGCCTCGAAGACGTCGAGCGCGGGCCCCCGCGCGAGCAGCCGCGCGCGCACCTCGGCCTGGCGCGCGTAGCAACTCCACATCACGGACGAGAGCCCGTTCGCGTCGCGGCGCGAGGCGAGCGTCGGGTCGGCCGCCAGCAGGCGGTCGACGGCAGCCAGGTCGCCCTGCCGGAGGGCGGTGAACCATTCCTGCGGATCGGCGCTCATGCGGGCCTCCGGGGGTGGCGCGGCCGGGGCGCGCATCATACGGCGCACGCCGTACCCGCCGCAGCGGGTTTCGCACGGGCACGGACGGCCGCGAGCCGCGCGGCCCGCGTTTGACGCCCGCGCGAGCGCCCTCCTACCCTGCCCGCATGCCACTCGTCCAGATCGACGACACCCGCCTCCGGCCCCGCCGGCCCAGCGTGACGTGCCGCGTGGGGGCCGTCCCCGTGGGCGGCGCGCACCCGGTCGTCGTGCAGTCCATGACGAACACCGAGACCGCCGACGCCGCGGCGACCGCGGCGCAGGCCGCCCATCTCGCGGCCGCGGGCTCGGAGCTCGTGCGCATCACGGTCAACACTCGCGAGGCCGCCGCGGCGGTGCCGGAGATCCGCAAGCGGCTCGAGGACGCGGGGGCGGGCGTGCCGCTCGTGGGCGACTTCCACTACAATGGCCACCTGCTGCTCACCGAGTTCCCCGACTGCGCGCGCGCCCTCGACAAGTACCGCATCAACCCCGGCAACGTGGGCACCGGCGCGCGCCACGACGACAACTTCCGCCGCATGATCGAGGTGGCGGTCGCGCACGGGAAGCCGGTGCGCATCGGCGTCAACTGGGGCTCGCTCGACCGCGAGCTGCTGACGTCGCTCATGGACGTGAACGCCTCGCGGCCGCAGCCGCTGCCCGATCGCGAGGTCGTGCTCGAGGCCATGCGCGAGAGCGCGCTGCGCTCGGCGGCGCTGGCCGAGGGCTTCGGCCAGCCGCACGACGCGATCGTGCTCTCCGCCAAGGTGAGCCACGTGCGCGACCTCGTGCAGGTCTACCGCGCGCTCGCCGAGGCCTGCGACTACCCGCTCCACCTCGGGCTCACCGAGGCCGGGCTCGGCAGCAAGGGCATCGTCGCCACGACGGCCGCGCTCGCGGTGCTGCTCCACGACGGCATCGGCGACACGATCCGCACCAGCCTCACGCCCATGCCGGGCGGGGACCGCGCCGAGGAGGTGCGGGTCTGCCAGCAGATCCTGCAGTCGCTCGGCCTGCGCCACTTCGCGCCGCAGGTCACCTCGTGCCCGGGCTGCGGGCGCACGACGAGCACCTTCTTCCAGGAGCTCGCCGCGCAGGTCACCGCGCACATCCAGCAGCGCATGGCGGCGTGGCGCGCGCGCTACCCGGGCGTCGAGGAGCTCCAGGTCGCGGTGATGGGCTGCGTCGTGAACGGCCCCGGCGAGAGCAAGCACGCCGACATCGGCATCTCGCTGCCCGGGACCGGCGAGGACCCGCGCGCCCCTGTCTACGTGGACGGCAAGCTGGCCGTGACCCTGCGGGGCGAGACGATCGCGGCTGACTTCGCGCGCATGCTCGACGAGTACGTCGAGAAGCGCTACGGCCGCTGAGCGCCTGCCCGGCTCAGGCCCTGGCGAGGCGCGCGAGCACGTCGCGGCAGAGCGCGGTCAGCGACGGATCGCGCGCGCCCATGACGAGCACGATGTCGCCCGGCCGCGCGACCTCCGCGAGCCGCTCCGCGAGCCACGGTCGCGACGGCGCGAACTCGGCCGCGCCGCCCGCCTCGACGATCTCGCGCACGAGGTCCGCGGACGAGAAGTCGCGCACGGCCGTGCCGCCGGCGTAGAAGATCTCGAGCAGCCACAGCCGGTCCTCCGGCCGCAGGCGGGCCGTGAACGTCTCGACGAAGTCCTCGCGCAGGAAGCGGGTCGGCCCGTAGCCGTGCGGCTGGTAGACCGCCAGCACGCGCCGCGCGCGCCGCCGCGCCGTGGCGAGCGCGGCGGCGATCTTGGCCGGGTTGTGGGCGAAGTCGTCGACCACCTCGACGCCCCGCGCCGTACCCAGCGACTGGAAACGCCGCCCCACGCCCTGGAATGCCGCGAGCGGCCCCGGCATGTCGGCGAGCGGGACGTCGAGCGCGCGGCAGGCCGCGATCGCGGCGAGCGCGTTCTCGACGTTGTGCGCACCCGGCACGGGGAGCGCGAAGCGCACGCCGTCGACCGTGAAGCGGCTCGAGCCCGCGTCCGTCTCGACGTCGCTGCCGCGCACCCGCGCGCGGTCGCTCGTGCCGAACACGAGCGCGCCGTCGCGCAGCGCGCCCAGCGCGTCGTCGTCGCCGCAGACGAACCTCTCGCGCGTGCGCTCGCGCAGCGTCGCGAACATCGCCGCCACCTCGGCCTCGGTGCGGTGGTCGCGCGAGAGGTTGAGCGCCATGCCGATCGCCGGCCGGTAGCGCACGAGCGAGCCGTCGCTCTCGTCCGCCTCCACGACGAGCAGGTCCGAGCGCCCCGCCCACGCGTTGCCCCACAGGCCCTCGCGCTGCAGCGTCACGAGGTCGCCGCCCGTGATCACGGACGGGTCGAGCCCGGCGGCGCGCAGGATCTCGAACGTCATCGCGACCACCGTGGACTTGCCGCTCGTGCCCGCGACCGCGACCGAGCGGTACGCGCCGATCCAGTGGGCGAGCAGCTCGGAGCGGTGCACGATGGGCAGCGCGCGCCGCTTCGCCTCGGCCACGTCGGGCACGCCGTCCTCGACCGCGGTCGAGACGACGAGCGCGGCGCAGTCGCCGCCCGCACCGCGGCCGTCCTGGGGCAGGATCTCGATGCCGAGCCGCTCGAGCTGCGCGCGCGCCTCCGGCCGCTCGGCGCGGTCGAAGCCGCGGTCGCTGCCGCTCGCGCGCCCGCCCTGCATGGCCTGGAACTGCGCCAGCGCGCTCATGCCGCTGCCGCCGACGCCGGCGTAGTGGAAGCGCTCGCGCGAGCGCGGGTCGGGCATCGTGCGGACGGGCTCGGCCACGATCACGACCGGGTCGCCCTCCTCGAGCCGGTCGAAGAGCTCGACGATCGCGGCGTTGGAGAACCGCACGCAGCCGTGCGAGCCGGGCTCGCCCAGGCTGTCCTCGTGGTTCGTGCCGTGCAGGTAGATATAGCGCTCGAGCGAGTCGCACCCGGGGCCGCGATTGACGCCGTCCTCGAGTCCCTCGAGCGTGAGCACCCGCGTCAGGATGAGGTCGTCGTCGCGCGTCTCGCCCCTCCAGACCTCGCCCGTCGGCTCGCGGCTCACGAACACCGAGCCGGCCGCGGCGCCCGCGCCGATGCGGCGGTGCACGCGGTGCCAGCCGGGCGGTGTCTTGAACGAGCCCGAGGCGCCGCCGATCCCGTTCGCCGCGGTGGAGACCGGCCACGAGCCCGTGACCTCGCCGCGCTCGACGAGCAGCGCGCGCTGCGCCGCGACGTCCACGAGCAGGCACCGCGCGGGCAGCTCGCGGAACGGCGAGCGCGGCCGCGCCAGCGCGGCGTCGGCGAGCGCGCCCGGGCCGGTGGGCGTCCGTGTCTCGGAGGGGGGCATGGGGCGGCAATGTGACACAGCGGGCGCGGCCGCAGAAATGGAGAACGGGGACCGTTCGATCGGGACCGGTCCCCGTCTCGTTCAGCGCGCGACCCGCGCTGTCCGGTGCATCGGCGGACCAGGCCGCCGCGGGTTCGGAGACGCTGCGGGCTGCAGCGAGGTCATGATGATGTCAAATGCGGGGAGGCCCGGGCAAGCGAAAACGTCTCCGCAACGGGCCCCGGCTCAGCGGCGGCCGCGCACGCGCGCGAGCAGGGCGCCCGCGATGCGCCGGCTGTCCTGCCAGCCCACCGCCGTGAGCGACGCCCCCAGGAGGCAGAGCGCGCCGCCGATCGCCCCGGCGGCCACGATCGTGACCAGCGAGTGGGAGTAGAACGGCTTGAGCACGTAGAGCAGGCCCAGCGCCGGCGCTCCGCCCGCCAGCGCCACGGGCAGCACGAGCATGGTGCGCCCCAGCGGCGGCAGCGCCTCCTCGCCCCGGTTCATGAGCGGGCGCAGCAGCAGGTTCTTCATCAGGATCGCGACCGTGTTGCCGAGCGCGAAGCCCAGCGGCCCGAGGCCGAACTTGAGCGCCAGCAGCAGGCTGAGGAACGGGTTGATGACGGCCGCGATCACGTCGCCCACCGCGATCCAGCCGATGCGCCCGCGCGCCATCATCCCGACCCACAGCGGCTCGAGCGGGATGCCCACCAGCAGCGGCAGCAGCATGGCCATCATGTACGAGACGCAGTGCCGGTACTCGGCGCCGACCCAGTGCTCGAGGAACACGTCGCCGATCACGCACGGCACCAGCGTCAGCGGCACGCCGATCGCGGTGATCACGGCCGCCGAGCGCAGCAGCGCCTGGCGCGTGCGCTGCAGGTCGCCCTTGGCCTCCATGTGCGTGAACAGCGGCATCAGCGCCGCGACGCCCGCCCAGAGGAACGCCTGGATCATGGGCGCCCAGCGGGTGCCCAGCGCGTACTCGGTGACGCGCGCCGGCCCGTAGATGCGGCCGATCAGCAGGTTGTCCGTGGCGAGGTACAGGATCGCCGCGGCCTGCGAGAGCATGCCGAGCCCGCTGAAGCGGAAGAGGGCGTTCCGGATCTCCGCCTCGCCCAGGTCGAGCGGCGGGATGATGTGCCGGACCACGCCCTGCCGCGACCCGAGGACCTGGAGCGCGATCGCGACGACGATCTCGGCGGCGAGCACGGCGAGCGAGTAGACGCGCAGGCTCGGCACGAACAGCAGGAAGGCCGGGATCACGAAGCCGACGCGCAGGACCAGGCCGGCGATGCGGATGATCGAGATGCTCGACGTGTTGCCGGTCACGTACGTGGGGATCTCGAAGATGCCGCCCACGTCGCCCACGCCCGCGGTCAGGAAGATCACGACCAGCCCGCCGACCGCGTCCGCCATCAGGTTGGGCGAGATGTGCATGAAGCCGCAGAGGAAGTGCGACACGGCGATGCCGGCCCCGACCACGAGCAGCCGCAGCAGCGCGGACCACCAGAAGCCCGCCGCCCAGTAGCGCTCGGCGAGCGCCCGGTCGCCGGCGTGCCAGTTGACGGTGACGTAGCGGCGCATGCCGGTGCCGAGCCCGCCGCGCAGCAGCCACAGGTACTCGAGCACCGAGCCGGCGGTGGCGCTGATCCCGTACAGCTCGCGCCCGATGCGGTGGAGGACGAACGGGGTCAGCAGGATGCCCACGAACATGCCCGAGACGCGCGCCGCGAACCCGGTGATCGCGTTGAGCGCGGCGATGCCGGTGAGGCTCTCGGGCGCGGACGGTTGTGGCTCGAATTCGCTCACGAAGGGCCGGTCACCGTTCGCCGTGGTACGGCAGGATGGGCGCGTCCGAGTGCAGGAGCGTGAAGTACGGGCTGTGCGGGCGCTCGGGGCCGAACTTGGGCCACGTGCGCACCGGCGCGTCGCTGCCCGCGTGCCGGAAGCCGCTCGCGGTCAGCGCGTGCTGGAGCTGCGGATCGCTCGCGCGCGCCACGATGCGGCGCGGCCGCTCGCCGAGCATCGACACCGCGGCCTCGGACACCATCCAGCGGTGGAGCGACGCGTCCGCGCCCGGCGCGAACAGCTCGAGGATCGAGCCCTGCAGCCCGTGCTTGGTCACGTGCACGCGCGTCATCCCCCAGCCGCGCAGCGCGCCGCCGACCCGGAAGTGCAGGCAGCGCCACGAGCCGCTCCAGCGGCTCGCGACGGTCCACTCGAGCACGCGCGGATCGGGCTCCTGCACGAGGTCGTTGGCGCCCGCGGTCTCGTACAGCGCCAGCACTTCGTCGCCGGGGCGGTCGACGACCCGCACCTCCGCCCCCGCCGGCCCGCGCGCGCGCCGCGGCCCGAAGACGCCGCGCGGCACGGGCGCCAGCACGGCGCGCGTGAGTGCCTGCGGCAGGCCCCGCGTGCGCTGCAGCCGCTCCGCGATCAGGTCGGGGCCCAGCAGCAGCTCGTACGCCTGTGCGGTGGCGACCTCCTGCCAGCCCATGAGCGGCAGCGTGGCGTGCACGTCGCTCGTGCCGCCGACCGAGAAGATGCGCTCGGGCTGGCGCATCATGGCGCGCATGAGCCGGATGCCCACCCCGGCGCCGCGCAGCTCGGACAGCGCGTGCCAGTCGAACACCTCGAGGCAGGTGATGCGCTCGCCCTGCAGGCGGTAGCGCTTGACCAGCGCGCACAGCGTGCCGACGCACTCGTCGCCGCGCATCGCCACGAACATGCGGCTGAACGCGGCCGGCCGGAGGTAGCGCCACTCGAAGTAGTCGTCCGAGGTCGGGCGCTGCCAGTAGGCCTGCGAGAACCCCCGGACCGCCGGCAGCAGTTCCGGCGCGAACGGCACCACCGATATCCTGCGCTCCAGCTCCATCGCGGCCTTCCGTGGTTCAGCGGGCGGCCGGCGTGCGGCCGTCCCGGTCGGGCAGCCCGGCGAGGAACACCAGCAGCGCCTCCGCGACGCGCCGGCGCCCCGCCTCGTTGAGGTGCGAGCCGTCGGAGGAATACCCCGGGAACAGAGCGTAACCCGGCCGCCCGCCGAACGCGACTCCCTCGCGGCGGCCGTCCGGGCGCGTCGACTCGATCTGCGCCAGGTCGAACACGGGCTCGCGGCCCGCGTACTCGGCGCGCATGAGGTCGTTGAAGCGCTCGCGGGCGATGTTGCTGCCCACGCGCTGCGGCGCGCGCCCGAGCAGCCGCTGCACGACGAGCTTGGCGCCGCCTGCGCGCGAGGTCACGAGCGGCGTCGTGACGTGCACGAACGTCACGCCGGGGTAGTCGGCGCGCAGCTTCGTCATGACCGTGCGGTAGTGCGCGAAGACCGCGGCGACGTCCGTGCCCCCCGCGATGTCGGCGAAGCAGTACTTGTGGAACGCGATGTCGGCGCGCCGGCCGATGCCGCCCTCGATCCGCTGCGCGAAATCGTCCGTCTTGAGCCCGGGCTCGCCGTTGCGGCCGATGAACGCGTGGGCGAAGCATCCCCCCTCGGCGGGCAGGCTGTCCGCGGCCACGACGCGCAGGCCGAGCGCGGGCTTCTCGCGAACGAGCTCCGAGATGCAGTCCACGATCTCGCCGCCGACGGACTGGTGACCGAAGAACACCCGCTTCTGCGCGAGCGCCCGCCAGCTCGAGTCCGGCACGTCGCGGAACGTCGTCATCTGCGTCGCCACCTCCCGTCCTGCGCGCGGCGCGCACGCGCCCAGCGCCAGGATCGCCAGCGCGGCCGCGACGAGCCGTCCCGCGCCCCGGGGGGCGCGCGTCCGTGCCGGCTGGCCGTCGTGTCTCATGTCGGAACCCACTCGGTACCGGGGCCGGGGCGGGATCAGGAGCCCGCGGCCGCCCGCTTGCGGCCGACGAAGGCCGTGATGCGCTCGATCGAGTCGAGGTTGTCGGGGACGATCTCGTCGTCCTCGACCGCGACGCCGAACGTCCCTTCCAGGAAGCCGATGATCTCGAGCACGCCGGTGGAGTCGACGACGCCGAGATCCAGCAGCGACGCGTCGTCCGTGAGCCCGGCGGCGTCCTGCACGAAGAAGTTCGACGTCACGAATTCACGAATGCGTTGTTTGGTGTCCATGCCCCGTCACTTGAGTTCGGATTTCTTGATCTTGCCGCCGCTGGTCCGCGGCAGGCTGGTCACGAAGACGACGTGCTTCGGCACCATGAACGATTCGACGCGCTTCTCGCACTCCAGCCGCACACCCTGCACCGTGAGCTCCGCGTCCGGCTCGGGCAGGATGAACGCCTTCACGGCCTGGCCGAGGATCTCGTCGGGCACGCCGATGACGGCCACCTCCCGCACACCCGGGATCGCGGCGATCGCGTTCTCGACCTCCCGCGGCGACACCTTCTCGCCGCGACTCTTGATGATATCGTCCATCCGGCTGACGAAGTAGAGGTAACCCTCCTCGTCGATACGGTGGTAGTCCCCCGTATAGAGCACGACCTCGCCGGGCAGGGGCCCCGGCCGCAGGCGCGCCGCGGTGAGCTCCGGCCGCTCCCAGTAGCCGCGCATGACGTGCGCGCCGCGCACGACCAGCTCGCCGACCCGGTTCGGCCCGAGGGGGCGGTCCTGCTCGTCGACGACCCAGAACTCCGTGTTCGGGATCGGGATGCCGATGCTCCCCGGCTTGCGGGCGACGTCCTCCGGCGGCAGGTACGAGATGCGCGCGCACTCGGTCTGGCCGTACATCGAGTAGATGCGCACGTGCGGCAGCACCTCGCGCAGCCGCAGCAGGTGCGGCACGGGAAGCGCGGCCGCGGCGTTCGTCACGTAGCGCAGGTGCGACAGGTCGTACTCGGCGAGGTTCTTCGTCCCGATGATGATCGCCCAGATCATGGGCACGCCCGCGAAGCCCGTGGCCCCCTCGGTCGCGAGCGCCTTGAGCACCTGGGCGGGGAACGCGAACGAGCGTTCGAGCACCAGCCGCGAGCCGACGGCGTAGGCCGCGATCATCTGGTAGATGCCGTAGCTCAGCGACAGCGGCAGCACGCTCAGCGTGACGTCGTCTTCGTGGTTGCCGAGGTAGGCGACGATCGAGGCGGAGACCGCGAGCATGTTGCGGTGCGTCAGCATGACGGCCTTGGGCTCGCCGGTGCTCCCCGAGGAGTAGATCATCGCCGCGAGGTCGACGTCGATGTTCGTCCGGGGCGGCGCGCCGTCGCGCGGCTCCGACGCCATCACCTCGTCCCACGACGTGAGCCCGCGCAGGCCGGACGCGCGCGAGGGGTCCATCGCGCCCGCGACGATCACCACGGCGAGGTGCGGGGAGCGCTCGGCCGCCTCGACGAACGTCCCGACGTGGCGCGCGTCCGTGACCAGCGCCCGGGCGCGCGAGTCCAGCAGCATCGCGGCCAGCTTGTCGGTCCGGGTCTGCGAGTTGACCACGCAGACGACCGCGTTGGCCTTGAGCACCGCCCAGAACGCCACCACCGTCTGCACCGTGTTGTCCGCGAAGACGACCACGCGGTCGCCTCGCTCCACGCCGAGGCGGGCGAGCGCGCGCGCGAGCGAGTTCGAGCGCGCCTCGAGCTCGGCGAACGTGAGCCGCTCCCCGTCGCACACGAGCGCGACGTGGTCCGGCCGTCGCGCCGCCGACGCGGACAGGTAGTCCTGCAGCAGCGGCGCGCCGTCGGGCACGCGGCGGGCGGGGAACGCGGGCTTCACGCGGCGGTCCTCTCGGTGCGGTCGACGAGCGTCTCGAACGCGACCGCGCCGTCGGCCGCGACGGGCCGGGCCACGAAGCCGGCGTGCAGCAGCTGGGTGGAGAGCACCCCCACCAGCGCCATGTTGTCCGCGTTCGAGAACTGCGCCTCGTCGCGGCGGTCGAGGCACTTGCGGTGGAAGCGCGCGGCGAGCGCCGGGTCGAACACGCCCGCGTCGGCCAGCGCGCCCTCGCGCATCACCTCGCCGACCCACTCGGGCGCGTCCGGCCCCACGAACGAGAGCGCATCCGGGGCGCGGTACGGCTGCTTCTTGCGCTCGAGGATCGGCCCGGGCACGAGATCCCGCGACACGGACTTGAGCACTGCCTTCTCGTCCAGGCCCGCGAGCTTGTAACGGTCCGGCAGCGCGTTCGCCAGCGCCACGACGTCGCGGTCGAGGAACGGGAAGCGCCCCTCGACCGAGTGCGCCATGAGCATGCGGTCGCCCTGCGACGAGAGCAGGTACGCCGACAGCAGCGTGCGCACCTCGACGTACTGGTCCTGGGCGAGCGGCGTCCAGCGCCCGAACTCACCGGGCAGCCCGGCGAGGAAGGCCGCGACCGGGTCGAAGCCGTCGAGCGAGGCGCGCACGTCCGCCGCCAGCAACCGCTGCAGCGCGGACGCCGAGCGCCAGCGCGGCCCGTGGCCGAAGCCGGGCGCGCGCCACGCGGCGAGGTCCTGGCCGAAGAACTGGCGCGCCATGGCCGCCTGCCCCACCGGCGAGCGCGCGAGGTACGGGTACAGCCGCTCGAGCAGCCGCGGCCGCGCCTGCGAGCGCGGCTGGCGCGCCCAGAACCGGCGCACGCGCGCCTCGCGGAACACGTCGTAGCCCGCGAACATCTCGTCGGCGCCCTCGCCCGTCAGCACGACCTTGATCCCCGCGTCGCGCACGAGGCGCGAGAGCAGGAACATCGGCGCCGGCGCGGTGCGCAGCACGGGGCGCTCGGCGTGGCGGACCACGTCGGGGAACGCCTCGGCGATGTCGCGGCGCGTGACCGTGACCTCGTGGTGGTCGCTGCCGAGCCGCTCCACCATGAGCCGCTGGAACGGCGTCTCGTCGTACTCGGCGTCGGCGAAGCGGAGCGAGAACGTGTTGAAGCGCGCCCCCTTCGCGCGCAGGCCGAGCGCCGCCACGAGCGAGCTGTCGATGCCGCCCGAGAGGTAGCTGCCCACGGGCACGTCGGCGCGCAGCATGCGCAGCTCCGTGCTGCGCTCGAGCGCCCCGCGCACGGCGCGGGCCGCGTCGTCGAACGAGCCGAGGAACGCCGCCGCGCCGTCCTCGGGGTACGCGGGGCTCCAGTACGCGTGGTCGTCGACGCGCCCGTCGGCCCACGTGCGCACGTGCCCGGCCTCGAGCTCGTGGATGCCCTCGAACACCGTCCGCGGCGCGACCGTGGACCAGAAGGTGAACACCTCGGCGAGGCCGCGGCGGTCCAGCGCGCGCGACAGGCCGGGCTCGCCGGCGAAGATCGCCTTCACTTCGCTCGCGAACCAGACGCGGCCGCCGTGCTCGCACCAGTAGAGCGGGCGCACGCCGAGCGGGTCGCGCGCGAGCACCAGCCGGTGCGCGCGGCTGTCCCAGATCGCGATCGCCCACTGGCCGTTGAAGCGGCAGAAGGCGTCGTCGCCCCACGCCTCCCACGCGTGCAGCAGCACCTCGGTGTCGCTGCGGGTGCGGAAGCGGTGGCCGAGCGACTCGAGCTCGGCGCGCAGCTCGACGTAGTTGAAGATCTCGCCGTTGAAGACGATCCAGCGCGTGCCGTCGGTGTTCGAGAGCGGCTGCTGGCCCGTGGAGAGGTCGATGATCGACAGCCGTGCGTGGGCGAGCCCGGCGCGCGCGTCGCGGTAGGCGCCCATCTCGTCGGGGCCGCGGTGGCGCAGGGCGCCCGCCATGCGCGCCAGCACCGCGAGCGGCACGGGGCCCGGCCGCTCGTCCAGGGCCACCGCCCCGGCGATGCCGCACATCAGTGGTCGACCTCCGGCACGTCCTGCACGAGGCGCGGGTGGAGACGCAGGTAGCGCGTCGTCCGTCGCTTCTGGTCGATGTCGCGGTAGACGCGCTCGACCTGCTCCGCGGTCAGGCCCGCCGCGGCGCCCACCTCGGCCGCGGGCACGCCGTGGTTGCGCCCGTACAGGCACAGGTCCATGCGGTCGTACGGCAGCGCGAAGTAGAACTCCTCCTGCGTCTGCGGCAGCGAGAACGTGTCTGTCGTGGGCGGGCGGCGGCGGATCGCCTCGGGCACGCCGAGGTGCTCGGCGAGCTGGTAGACCTGCGTCTTGTAGAGGTGCGCGATCGGCTTGAAGTCGGCCGCCCCGTCGCCCTGCTTCACGAAGAAGCCCTGGTCGTACTCGAGCCGGTTCGGCGTGCCCGCGACCGCGAAGTTGAGCCGGTCCGCGTGGTAGTACTCCATCATCTTGCGGATGCGCTGCTTGAAGTTGGTCGCCGCGATGAGCTGCAGGTAGGGCTTCAGGCCCATGCGCGCGGTGCGCGAGCGGCCCTCGGGGTCCTGCACGGTGAGCTCGGAGACATTGAGCCGGTCGCCCTCGAGCAGGCTCGGCAGCGTCACCTTGAACTTCCAGCCGGGACGGTAGTCCGGGAACACCATGCGGATCGCCTCGTCCTGCCGCTCGTAGCAGCCCGCCGCGGCGACGATCGGCCCGATGTTCTCGACGAGGGCCGGGAAGCCGAACGCCGCGGCGAGCGAACGGCCGAGCTCGAGCGAGGCGTCCGAGGAATCGCGCTCGGGCATGAGCAGGCCCTGCACGCGCTCCGCGCCCAGGGCGCGCGCGCACAGCGCCGCGGTCACCGAGCTGTCGATGCCGCCGGAGATTCCGACCACGGCGCCGCGGCGCTTCAGGGTCCCGGGGACGAGCGAGCGGATGGAGTCCGTGATCCTGGCCACCGCGGCTTCCGCGTCCAGCCGGAGCACGTCGCGAGTGAACATGCGGAGGGGAATCTCCTGCGGATGGGGGGACTTGGGCGCCTGTCGGGGGCCAGGTAGACGTCGGTCACGCCGCGTGGGGGGCGGGGCGAGTCCATGGTTTTTCGGTCGAACGGATCCGGAACCACAGCCCCCCGTCGTCGCGCGAGGGCCGCGCCGCGCGTCCCGTCCGTCGCGGCGCCGCGCGCGACGCTGGCACGGCCCGGCAAGACGCTTGGCGACACGGGATTATACGTGATCGCCCGGGAAAGTCACACCCCGCGCCGGCCGCGGCCGGGGCGGGTCCGGGCGCCTCGCGGGCGCCCGCTCACAGCGTCACGTCGCGGTGCACGTCCTTGTAGGAGAGGTCGCGTGCCGGCACGACGCCCGTGGCGTAGAACGACTGCGGCACGTACGGACCCATCCAGATGAAGTCGCCCGCGTGCACCTCCATCCACTCGCGGCCGAGGTAGTACAGGCCCTGCCCCTGGAGCATGACGAGCCCGTGCTCCATCACGTGCGTCTCGATCACGGGCAGCGACGCGCCGGGCGGGAACGTGAAGATGTTCATCGCCATGTCCCACGCGGGGTCCGCCGGCAGGAGCGTCTTGAGCACCAGGCCGTCGATCCCCATGTAGGTCTCGCCCGCCGTCTCGCGCTCGTTGCCCACGATGTCGTGCGGGCGCGCCCCGCCGAACGGCACGTAGCGTTTCTTGAGCCAGAGGACCCGCGCCGGCGCGTCGGCGTGCACGGCGAAGCGGGAGCCGGGGCGCATGTAGGCGAAACCGCCCGCGGCGAGCCGGTGGCCGGCGCCGTTGACGTCGCACTGCACCTCGCCCTCGAGCGCGAAGACGAACGCCTCGATCGGCTCCGGCAGCGACTGCTGCGTCCCGCCTCCCGCGGCGAGCGCGAGGTCGTACTGCGCGAATCCCGCGCCCATCGCCGGCGCCGCGAGGATGCGCGCCACGGTGGACTGCCACTCGGGCAGCACGCTCTCGGCGACGCCCTCGGCAGGCAGCAGCGCCCAGTCCCGCTCGACCCGCGCCCGGCTCCAGACCAGTCCCTGCCGTGACATGTGCGTTCGCTCCTCCCGCGTTGCGCTCTCGTGCGCCACCCGGGGGCGCGGCGCTATCCTGCTGCACCGTGCGCCGCGGGCGACTACATTCGTGTGCCGCCTGCCGAACCTCACCCCGGAGACCGCCATGCCGACGGTGCTCACCGCCGAAGCGACCCGCGACCTCGTGGCGCGGCTCGCCGCCGCCAACCAAGCCTTCGCCGCAGCCTACCCCGGCGATCCGACCGACCGCCAGCCCGTGCACACGGTCTACGGCGGCGCCCACCTGTTCGCCGAGGACACCTGCCCGAAGCTCGGGGCGGCGGCCCGGCGCGCGCTGGAGGAGTACGCGCCGGATTTCGCGACGTTCGCGCGCGCGATCGGGCTGCCGGGCCACGACCGCCTGCCGAGCCTGCCCGCCGAGCGGGCGCGGCTCGAGGCGCGCCTGGTCGCGGACCCCGCGGGCGCGGCGAAGGCGGATCCGCAGGCGGCCCTCGCGCACCGCGTCCACGCGCGCGTGCTCGAAAAGCTCGCGCGGGAGCCGGTCGAGGACTTCCGCATCGACTTCGAGGACGGTTACGGCCACCGCGCCGACGCCGAGGAGGACCGCCACGCCGTCGCCGACGCCGAGGCCACCGCGCGGGCGCTGGATGCCGGCACGCTTCCGCCCTTCTTCGGCATCCGCATCAAGCCGTTCACGGAGGAGCTGCGCGCGCGCGGTATGCGGACGCTCGACCTCTACCTCTCGACCCTGCTGCCGCTCACGCGCGGTGCGCTGCCCGCGCACTTCGTCGTCACGCTGCCCAAGGTGACGATCCCCGACCAGGTGCAGGCGCTGGTCGGGCTCTTCGAGCTGCTCGAGGCGCGGCACGGGCTGGCGCCGGGCGCGCTGCAGTGCGAGGTCATGGTCGAGACGCCGCAGTCGGTGATCGGCCCGGACGGCCGCGTGCCGCTGCGCGCGTTCGTCGCCGCGGCCGGGGGCCGCTGTCGCGGCGCCCACCTCGGCGTCTACGACTACACCGCCTCGCTCCACGTGACGGCGCTGCACCAGGACCCCGAGCATCCCGCGGGTGCGTTCGCGCGCCAGGTCATGCAGGTGGCGCTCGCCGGCACCGGCGTCACCGTGTCGGACGGCGCCGTCACGGTGATGCCCGTGGCGCCCCACCGCGCCGCCGCGGGCGCGACGCTCACGGCCGCGCAGCTCGACGCGAACCGCGCCGCCGTGCACGCGGCGTGGCGGACGCACTACGACGCGGTGCGGCGGGCGCTGCGCGAGGCGTGCTACCAGGGCTGGGACCTGCACCCGGGCCAGCTGCCGACGCGGCACGCGGCGGTGATCGCGTTCTTCCTCGAGGGCCGCGACGAGGCGAGCGAGCGGCTGCGGCGCTTCGTCGAGAAGTCGGCGCAGGCGACGCTCCTCGGCAACGTCTTCGACGACGCCGCGACGGGCCAGGGACTGCTCAACTTCTTCCTGCGCGGCCTCGCCTGCGGCGCGCTCACCGAGGCCGAGGCGCTGGCCACGGGGCTCACGCTCGACGAGCT
>JBAIWU010000115.1:0-2225 GCA_037917155.1 Candidatus Eiseniibacteriota bacterium | reverse complement strand
AGCCAGAGCGCCAGCGCCGCCGGCCCCAGCACCAGCGTGGCCACCGCGCCGAGCACGCTGAGCGCGCGGGAAAGATCGCGCCGGGCCAGCGCCCGGCGCTCCGGGGCGGCGACCAGCCGCCGCAGCGGGACGTGCGCCGCCAGGAACACGGGCGCGCCGATCAGCACGAACGGCAGCGCGTGGAAGCGCCCGTCGGCGAACGCGGTGCCCATCAGCAGCGGCCACGCGAGCGCGGCGCCGGAGGTCCAGCTCGCCGCGCGCCAGAGCGAGGCCAGGCGCGCGCCGCGGCGCGCCGAGGCGCCGCGGATCTCCGCCGCCAGGGCCAGCAGCCGCCCGCCGCCCGCGGCGAACCACAGCAGGAACGCGATGTCGCCGGGCACGAGGTCGTAGGCGACCAGCAGCCCGGCCAGCGCCGAATCGCTCACCGCGAGCCAGCGCAGCGACGCGGTCCAGCTGCGGCGCGTGAACGCGCGCAGGACCGCCAGGGCCGCGGTGAGCAGCAGCAGCACCTCCGCCACCTCGCGCAGCCACGGCGCGCCGGTCCACTGCGCCGCGTGGCGCCAGAGCACGAGGAAGCCGGCCGCGGGCAGCACCGCCGGCAGCCACGCCCCGGCCGCGGGCAGCGGCCCGGTGAGGTCGGGGTACGGGCGCGATGTCGGCGTCGCGCCGAGCAGCTCGAGCGCGGCCCACAGCACCGCCAGCGCCTCGAGCGCGCGCAGCGCCCGCAGCGGATCGGGCGCCTCCGGCGTCGCGGTGAGCTGCGGCGCGACCACCCCGACGGGCCCGGCGTTTGGCGGCGGCGGCGACTGCGGCAGCGCCATCGCGAGCGCGGCGGCGAGCCACAGCGCCATGGCCGGCCGGCGCAGCCAGCCCCAGCGCGCGAGCTGGTCGCGGCGGTCGTCGCCGAGCCGCGACCACCACCAGAACGCGGCCGCCACCAGCTCCACGCCGAGCGCGGCCTGCACGAGCCCGGGGCCGGCGAGCAGCGCGAGCCCGGCGCCGGCGGCGGCGAGCCCGGCGAGCTGGGCGGGAACGCCCTTGGGCCGGCGCGCGCGCGGCTCGCTCAATCGTGCAGCCCGTGCGCGTCGCCCACCAGCGGCGAGCCCGCGAAGCGTTCGCGCGCCTCGGCGACACGGCGCGTCAGCGCGACCACCACCAGCGCGCCCGCGAGCGCGACCCCCGCGGGCGCGCCGGCGTGCAGCACGTCGGCGCCGCGCGCGGAGGCGGCCAGCAGCTCGAGCCCGAGCCCCAGCGCGGTGAACGCGACCAGCGCCCGGCGCACGTGGCGGCGCATCATCAGGTGGAGCAATCCGAAGCCCACGTACACCGCGCCCAGCGAGGCGCGGCGCGCGTCGATCGGCGCCAGCGACTGGCGCGAGAGCGCGGCCAGCATGAGCAGCAGCAGCCCGAAGCCGAGCGGCAGCGCGACCGCGCCCGACTCGATCGCGGCGCGGCGCACGCGCGGCGCCCGCGGCGGCTCGTGGCCGAGCGCGCCCGACTGCCACGCGACCATCAGCCACAGCGCCACCCACCCCGCGCGCACCACCGGCGGCGCGGCCAGCTCGTCCAGGGCGCCCACGCCCACCGCGCCCAGGAACGCGGCCGCCGCGGCCACGCGCCGCCCGGGGACGATCGCGGCCAGCAGCACGGCCGCGGGCGGCCCGAGCAGGCGCGCGAGGTCCGGCAGGGACAGGACGGTCCAGGCATCGAGCAGGTGCACGAAGCCTCCGCGGTGGTTGGCCTGCCCGCGCGCGGCCGGGCCGGCGCGGCGACGCGGGCGCTACTGCGGGATGTGCGCGCTCTCGGCGGACTTGAGCACGGCGAAGAACGCCTCGGGATTGGGCGCCTCGCGGAGCTGTCGCCGCACCGACTCCTCCTTGAGCAGCCGCGAGATGTTCGCGAGCACCTTCACGTGCAGCGCGCCCCCGCTCTCGGGCGCGACGAGCAGCACGAACAGGGTCGCGAGCTCGCCGTCGGCGGACTCGTAGTCGATCCCCTCCTGGGAGACACCGCACGCGGCCACCAGCCGGTCGACCAGCCGGGCCTTGCCGTGCGGGATCGCGATGCCGTTGCCGATCCCGGTCGACATCATGGCCTCGCGGCGCAGCACCCGGTCCAGGATCTCGCCCTGGCTGTTCAGGCCGTGCGCCGACTCCAGCAGGGCCACCAGCTCGGCGATGGCTTCGCGCTTGCCGCGCGCCTGCAACCGCGTGGTGATGGCCTGG
>JBAIWU010000114.1:0-2889 GCA_037917155.1 Candidatus Eiseniibacteriota bacterium | reverse complement strand
CTCGAGCAGCACGGGCAGCCGTCGCCACGCGAGGACGCCCGCAAGGCGCGCGAGAAACCAGAGCATGCCGACCAGATTGCCCGCGAGGATCGCGGCGAGCGCGCCCGCGAGGTGGAAGCGCGGCACGAGCAGCAGCCCGAGCGCGAGATGGAGCGCGAGCGCGAGCGCGCTGAACTCGGCTTCGAGGTCGGTGCGCCCCGCGCCGCGCGCGATCGCCTGGCCGACGCCGGCCGCGATCGCGAGGTAGGCGGCGACCGCCAGGCCGCGCAGCGCCAGCGTCGCGCCCTCCGGCGGCAGGCCGAGCCACGCGGCGAACATCGGCCCGGCGCTGCCGAGCAGCGCCGCGGTGAGCACGGCCGAGACCGTGAGCACCCAGCGGTTCGCGCGGCGATGGAGCTGTTCGAGCGCGCCGTGCTCGAGGTTCGCGTACATCGCCGAGGCGGCGGGCAGCATGGCGAGCAGCATGAGCTGCGGGAACGTCGAGGCCGCGGTCGAGACGCGCAGCCCCAGCTCGTAGGGCGCGACGACCGCGATCGCGACGAAGCGCGCGAGCAGGATCTTGTCGACCTGCTGGTGGATCACGCCGAGCACGTTCGCGAGCTGCATGGGCCCGCCGAAGCGCAGCACGTCGCGCCCGCGCCGCAACGCGCCCGCCGGCGTGCCCCAGCGGAACGCCGGCACCGCGGCGGCGATCGCCCCCAGGCCGACGAGCGACGCGCACAGCCAGCCCGCGGCGGTCGCCGTGACCATGCCGGGCAGGCCCCAGCGCAGCCGGATCGAGAGCACGATGCCGGCGGCCTGCACGAGCGAGACCGCGAGCAGCGCCGCGTTCGCGAGGTCGAAGCGGCCGTGCCCCTGCAGCACCGCGATGGCGGTGCCGGCCACGCCCGCGAGCGCGAACACGAGCGCGCCCGCGGTGATCGCGAACGCCGCGCCCGGGCGCACGGCGGGCGTGACGCGCAGGAAGTCGAGCACCGGCTCGCGCACGAGCGGCAGCACGAGCGCCCACAGCAGCCCGAGCGCGAGGTAGCCGAGCACCGCGAGCGTCGCGACCTCGCCGCCCGCGCGCGGATCGTCGGTCGCGTGGGCGGCGGCGACGTAGCGCAGAGTCGCCTGCGAGAAGCCGAAGTCGAGCGCGCCGAGCCAGCCCGTGAGCGCGAAGAACAGCGACCAGATGCCGAAGCCGTCGACGCCGAGCGCGCCCAGCATGGCCGGGGTGAGCACCAGCCACAGCACGATCGCCACGACGCGCCCGCTCGCGGCGTGCAGCGTGTTGGCGGCGATCCGCCGCGCGAGGCCGGGGCTCGGGGGCGGCGTCATGGGTGCGGTGCGCGACGCGGGGCCGCTAGCGCGCGCGCCAGTGCTCCAGCATGTCGCGCAGCGTCTGCTCGAACGGGATCGTCGGCTGCCAGCCCGTCGCCTGGACGAACTTCGAGTTGTCGCCGAGCAGGATGGGCACGTCGCTCGGGCGCAGGCGCGCCGGGTCCTGCCGCACCTCGATCTTCACCTTCGTCATCCCGAGCAGGTGGTCGAGCACCTTCTGGATGGTCCACGCCCTGCCGCTGCAGATGTTGTAGACCTCGCCGGGCGCGCACTTCTCGAGCGCGAGCGCGTATGCGCGCACCATGTCGCGCACGTCGGTGAAGTCGCGCTGGGCCTCCAGGTTGCCGACGTTGAGCACCGGCGGCTTGCGGCCCTTCTCGATGTCCGCGATCTGCTTGGCGAAGTCGCTCGCCACGAACACCGGCCCGCGGCGCGGGCCCTCGTGATTGAAGCCGCGCGTGCGCACGGCGTCCACCTTGAACGACATCCAGTACTGGTAGCCGAGCATGTCCTGCGCGACCTTGCTCACCGCGTAGGGCGAAAGCGGCCGCAGCGGGTTCGTCTCCTTGATCGGCACCTCGTCCGGGAACACCATGCCGTACTCCTCGCTCGAGCACGCGAGCTGGATGCGGCACTTGAGGCCCATGTGGCGCACGGCCTCGAAGATGTTGACCTGCGCCAGCACGTTCGTCGTGAGCGACTCCGTGGGCGCGATCCAGGAGGTGGGCACGAACGACTGCGCCGCGAGGTGGAAGATCCACTCGGGCTTGACCTTCTCGAGCGTGTCGCGCGTGGAGGTGGCGTCGCGCAGGTCGCACTCGAGCACGGTGATGCGGTCGGTGAAGTGCTCGATGTTCTCGGTGCGGCTCCGCCAGCGCTGGATGCCGAAGATCTCGTAGCCGCCCTGCGCGAGCATGTGGTCGACGAGGTGGCTGCCGGCGAAGCCCGTGACTCCGGTGACGAGGACGCGACGCATGGGGAATGCCTCGGACATGGACGTGGAATGGGAATTCGATCCGGGCGAAGGTAGGCGCGCCCGCGCCGTGGCGTCAACCTGCCGCGCCGCGCGCCGCCGCGCGACGGCTCAGCCGCGCAGCAGCGCGACCAGGTTCGGCAGCGCGGTGAGGAGCGCGATCGCCACGCCCATCAGGCTCTCGCCGGCGATGATCCCGGAGGAGACGGGCACCGTGTACTTCTCGTGCCACGATCGGTGGCGGCGCGCGAGATAGAGCGCGAGGCACGCGCCGATGAACATCGAGACCGAGTTGAAGCCGTTGATCGTGAACGCCAGCCCGATGCCGGTCGCCGACGGGATGTACTTCTTCGCCGTCGGGAAGCGCAGCTCGAGCAGCGGCAGGATGACGCCCAGCAGCGCGCCGACCACGAGCCCGACGCGGGCGGAGGGCGGCAGCGAGCCGACGCCCTTGCTCAGCAGCTCCGCGACGCCGCGCCACACGAGCGCCGCGGGCGCGGGCCACTTCTCGGTGCCGAGCACGTCGGGCGAGGGCACGAGGACGAAGTAGACAGGCACCACGACGAGCGCCCCGGCCATGACGCCGAAGAACT
>JBAIWU010000113.1:0-1915 GCA_037917155.1 Candidatus Eiseniibacteriota bacterium | reverse complement strand
TCCCGTCGGGACCACGACGGCCGCTTCCGCGAGGCGCCGGGAGCGGCCGTCGCGTTTCAGGCTGCGCTCAAGGTTGACCCCGCCTTCACGACTCGCGGCCGCAACGCGATACGCGCCCGCCAAAATGTCAATGCGCCTGCCCAACCGGCTTGTCGCGCGCCCGAGCGCGCGGCGCGGCGCGCGCGCAACGCGTTGCCGCGCACGCGGACGCGCGACGCGAACGCGCGGCACGGCCCCTGCTCTGCGATGCACGTGTCCCGAGGGCTCACCGCGCCTCGCTTCGATCGCGGCGCCGCGGAGCCCCAACCGGAGCGACCCGCGATGTCCCATCGAATCCTGCTGGGCGACGAAGCCGTCGGCCTTGCGGCCATACAGGCCGGCATCACGTCGGCCTATGCCTACCCCGGCACGCCCTCGACCGAGATCCTCGAGTTCGTGCTCGACCACGTCGCCCGCCACGGCGGCCCGCACGCCGGCTGGAGCGTGAACGAGAAGACCGCCTACGAGGAGGCTCTCGGCACCTGCTTCGCCGGCCGGCGATCGCTCGTGTGCATGAAGCACGTCGGCCTCAACGTGGCGATGGACCCGTTCGTGAACTCGGCGCTGGTCGCCCTCCACGGCGGCCTCGTCGTCGCGGTCGCCGACGATCCCGGCATGCACAGCTCGCAGAACGAGCAGGACACGCGCTGGCTCGCCGATTTCGCCCGCGTCCCCTGCTTCGAGCCGGCCTCGCAGCAGGAGGCCTACGACATGACGCGGGAAGCCTACGAGGTCTCCGAGCGCTTCGCCGTGCCGGTCGTGCTGCGGCTCGTCACGCGCCTCTCGCACAGCCGCACGAAGGTCGAGCTGGCCGAGCCGCGCGAGCCCAACGCCCTGCGCAAGGCCCCGCAGGCGAGCACGTGGGTGCTGCTGCCCGGCAACGCCCGCCGCCAGTGGCAGGCGCTCCTCGACCGCCAGCAGGCGATCCAGGCGTACACGGAAGCGTCGCGCTGGAACACGCTGCAGCTGAACCCGACGCGCCACGAGCTGGGCATCATCACGACGGGAATCGCGCAGAACTACCTGCGTGAGAACCTGGACGACCTCGGCTGGAGCCCGTCGCACCTGCACATCGGCGCCTACCCGATCCCGGCCGCGAAGGTCCGCGAGCTGGCCGCGCACTGCGAGCGCATCCTCGTGCTCGAGGACGGCTACCCCTACGTCGAGCGCCTGCTGCGCGGCCTGCTGCCGCCCGCGACGCCGGTTGCCGGGCGCATGGACGGCGAGGTGCCGGCCGCCGGCGAGCTCAACCCCGAGGTCGTGCGCGCCGCGCTCGGCCTGCCGGCGCGCCCGGCCGTGACGCTCGAGGGCCTCGCGCTGCCGGCACGCCCGCCGCAGCTGTGCCAGGGCTGCCCGCACGGCCACGCCTACACGGCGATCAAGGAGGCGCTCAAGGGCTACGGCGCCACCATGGTGACCGCCGACATCGGCTGTTACACGCTGGGCGCGCTGCCGCCCTACTCGGCGATCGAGTCCTGCGTGTGCATGGGCGCCTCGATCGGCATGGCCAAGGGCGCGGCTGAGGCGGGCTTCTCGCCCGTCGTGGCGGTGATCGGCGACGGCACGTTCCTGCACTCGGGCGTCACGCCGCTCATCGACGCCGCGGCCGCGAACACCAACATGACCGTGCTCATCCTCGACAACCAGGCCACGGCGATGACCGGCGTTCAGGAGCCGCTCGTGCCGTCGTCGCGGCTGCGCGACATCATCCTCGGCGCGGGCGTCGACCCGGCGCACCTGATCGTCGTCGACGCGCACCCCCGCAAGGTCGCGGAGAACGCGCGGATCCTGAAGCAGGAGCTCGACCACAGGGGCTGTCCGTCGTGATCGCGGTGCGCGAGTGCAAGGTCGCCGCGAAGAAGCACGCGCGGATGGC
>JBAIWU010000112.1:0-8991 GCA_037917155.1 Candidatus Eiseniibacteriota bacterium | reverse complement strand
GGAATGCTTGACGTTCCGCGCGCGGCGCCCGTACCGTAACGGCCTATGCGACTCTCCATCCGCGCTGCCGTGCGCGCCTCCCTCGCGGGGGCGCTCGTTCTCGCCATGGCGCTGCTCGCCGGCTGCGCCAAGGCGCCGCTCATCGGCAAGGGCACGCTCCGCGTGGTCATGACCGCCGAGGGGACGTGCAACAGCTGCGGCCAGTCGACCGGCTATCCACTCACGTACCGCGTGCTGCAGGTCAAGGACGCCTCGGCGCTCACCGGCACGACGCTCACGCAGGTCTGGGACAAGGAGGAGAAGATCCTCGGCGCGGCCTTCATCAGCAAGACGGAGGCGACGATCGATCCCGGCCAGTCCCGCGACCTGCCCGTGCAGCGCGCGCGCGACGCGACGGCGATGGTGGTCGTCGGCAACTTCTGCAAGACGAAGGGCTCGTGCTGGTACTGGGTGCAGCCGCTCGCGAGCGGGGGCACCGTGAAGCTGACCGCCGGTCCGGGGTGCTTCACCGCCACGAAGTGAACTCCGCGAGGGGGAAGGCGTGAGCGAGCGTCGGTCGGTGGTGTGGAGCGAGGGGCTCCTGCTCTCACCCCAGCACTTCCAGCAGTGGGACCGCGCGATCCACCACCTGGTCGCGCAGCGGTTCCACATGGGGCAGTCGTTCGACTGGGGGCTGAGCCGGCTCGAGATCGACCGCGACGCGCTCCGCAACGGCCGCGTCGTGCTCACCGCGATCGCCGGCGTGCTGCCCGACGGCACGCCGTTCGCGCTCCCCGACGACGACCCGCTGCCGCCGCAGCGCGCGATCGAGGGCCACTTCGACGCCAAGCTCGACTCGATCGCGCTCTCGATCGGCCTGCCCGCGATGACCTCGAGCCGCCCGCAGCTCGGCGACGCGCCGCGGCCCGGCGCGCCGGGCGCGCGCTACGCGGCCGACACGACCGAGCTGCCCGACGACAACACGGCGCAGAACGCGCGCCCCGTGGAGCTGCGCCGGCGCCACTTCCAGGTGCTGTTCCCCGACGACGCGGTCGGCGAGCACGACCACGTGCCGTTCGCCGAGATCGTGCGCACGTCCGAGGGCAGCTACGCGCTGCGCGAGAGCTACGTGCCGCCCTGCCTGTCGATCGGCGCGAGCGAGGCGCTCATGCGGATGCTCCGCGTGCTGCACGAGATGCTCGTCGCCAAGAGCACGTCGCTCGGCGACCAGCGCCGCCAGCGCGGCGGCATCGCGGACTTCAGCGCGCAGGACACCGCGAACGCGATGCTGCTCTACACCGTGAACGCGCGCATCCCGGCGCTCTCGCACATGTTGCTGCACCGCTCCGTCCATCCCGAGGAGGCCTACCTCGAGCTCATGGAGCTGGCCGGCCAGCTCTCGGTGTTCTCGGTCGAGATGCACCCGCGCGACCTGCCCGCGTACGACCACCGCGCGCTCACGCGGACGTTCGCCGAGACCGAGGAGGCCGTGCGCCGCCTGATCGAGCCGCCGATCGTCGAGAAGGCGACGCGCGTCCCGCTCGAGGCCAAGGGGGGCGGCATGTGGATCGGGCGGCTCACGGACGAGCGGCTGCTCGCGCCGGGCACGGGCCTCTTCCTGGGCGTGAAGGCCGACGTCGAGGAGCAGCGGCTCGCCGCGGACCTGCCGGGCAAGGCCAAGCTCGCCTCGCTCGACAAGATCGACTTCCTCATCGCGAACGCGCTGCGCGGCGTGCCGCTGCTGTACCAGCGGGTGCCGCCGGCGTCGCTGCCCATCAAGAGCAGCTACCTGTACTTCCAGCTCGATCCCAAGGGCGACGCATGGGAGACCGTGCGCGCCGCCAAGAACGTGGCCATCTACGTTCCGCCGGACATCCCCGGGGTGAGCCTGGAGATGCTCGGCCTGCGCGAGTAGTCCGATGTTCGGTCCGAAGGGCCCCCGCACGCGGCGAGGCGGCTCGGCGCGGCCCGGCGAGACGCCGCGGCGCGCGGGGCCGTCGAGCGTCACCGAGACCGTCGTCATCGAGGCGCAGCCGCGCCGCCGCGCGGCGGCGGCCGCGGCCCCGGCGCGCATCGCCGGCGTGCGCGCGAAGCCGCGGCTCGTCGACCTCGCGTCGGACTGGCTCTCGACCGTGCTCGCGCTCGCGCAGGTGCCCGAGCTGCCGGACGCGGCGGCGCTACGGGCGCGCGCGCTCGAGCTCAAGAGCCGCTTCGAGCGCGAGTCGGGCGAGCAGGGCTTCATCGCGGCCGACGTGCAGGACGCGGTGTTCGCGATGATCGCGTTCCTCGACGAGACGATCCTCAACAACCGCGGCGCCGCGCGCGACGCGTGGATCTCGCGGCCGATGCAGCTCGAGCTCTACGGCCGCCAGCTCGCGGGCGAGGACTTCTTCGAGCGGCTCGAGCGGCTGCGGCAGGAGCGCGAGTCGCGCATCGAGGCGCTCGAGGTCTACTGCTGCTGCCTCGCGTTCGGCTTCGCCGGGCGCATGCGCCTGGGCCCGCCCGAGGCGCTCACGTCGCTGCTCGACGACGTGCAGCGCGACGTCGCCGCGGTCCGCGGCGACGGCCGGCTGCCGCTCGCGCCCAACGCCGGCCACCGCGCCGAGCGCGCGGCCGAGGAGGCGCGCGGCCTGGCCTGGTGGATCCCCGCGCTGGCGTTCGTGCCCGCCGTGCTGCTCGTCTTCCTCGTCGTGTGGCTGTTCGCCGTCCTGGGCGCCGGCCACGCGGCGTCCGCCATCCGGAACCTGATCGCGCGATGAACCCGTTCGAGAAGCTGCCCTGGCTGCCGTGGGTGATCGCCGGCGTGGTGCTGCTCGCGCTGCTCGTCGTGCTGCGCCTGCTGTTCGGCCTGTCGTGGCTGCTGCTGCTCCCGCTGCTGCTCGTCGCGGCGCTCGTCGTGGCGATCGTCGTGCTCGTCCGCCAGCTCCGGCAGTCGCAGGCCGCGGAGGCGATCGAGCAGACCATCACGACGCAGGCGGACGCCGACATCGAGAAGAGCACCCCGGGCCAGCTCGCCGAGATGCAGCGGCTCAAGGAGGAGCTGCTCGCGGCGATCGACACGCTCAAGCACTCGGGCCGCAAGGGCGGCGAGGACGCGCTCGCGCGGCTGCCCTGGTACATGGTCATCGGCCCCGCGCAGGCGGGCAAGAGCGAGCTGATCCGCCGCTCGGGGCTCAACTTCCCGCTCACGGACGCCGGCGACAACCCGCGCGCGGTGCGTGGCGTGGGCGGCACGCGCGGCTTCAGCTGGTGGCTCGCCCACGAGGGCGTGCTGCTCGACATGGCGGGCCGCACCCTTGCGACGGCGGCATTCGACGACAGCGGCGACTGGCTGGCGTTCATGCAGACGCTGCGCCGCCAGCGCCCCGGCAAGCCCATCAACGGCGTCCTCGTGGTCGTGTCGGTCGACCAGGTCGCCGACCAGCCCGAGTCGCGCATCGACTCGCTCGCGCGCGCCACGCGCGAGCGGCTCGAGGAGCTGGTCCAGAACCTGGGCGTCGTGTTCCCCGTGTACGTGGTCTTCAACCACGCCGACCGCGTGGCCGGCTTCTCCGAGTTCTTCGAGGACCTCTCCGCCGAGGACCGCAGGGCGCCCTGGGGCGCGACGCTGTCGATGGAGCGCGCGCGGGCGCACGGCGCCGACGCGCTCTTCGACGAGGAGCTCGACGTGCTGCTCGCGTCGCTCTCCGAGCGCCGGCTGCCGCGCATGGCCGCGATGCCCGAGGCGTCGTCGCGGGCGCGCGCGTTCGCGTTCCCGCTCCAGATCGCGCGCGTGCGGCCGGCGCTGCGCCGCTACCTGCGCACGCTGTTCGAGGCCGAGCGCGACGCCGACGCGCCGCTCTTCCGCGGCTTCTACTTCACCGCCGCGGCGCAGCAGGGCGAGGCGACGGACCGCGTCATGCAGCCGGCCGTGCGCACGCTCGGCCTGTCGGTGCGCCCGCCCGAGGCGGCGGGGCCGCCGCGCCCGGGCGCGTGGTTCGTGCGCGACCTGTTCACCGAGGTGGTGTTCCCGGACGCCTCGCTCGCCGCCGTCTCGCAGGGGGCGCGAGGCAGCCTGCGCCGGCGCGACCAGATGCTGCTCGGCGGCTTCGGCATGGGGCTGCTGCTGTTCACGATGCTGTTCACGGGCTTCTCTTGCGGCAACGGCGCGCTCGTCGGGCGCACGCGGCGCGCGGCGGTCGAGGTCGCCTCGCTGCCCGAGGACACGCCCATCGTCAAGAGCCTCGGCGCGCTCGACCGGCTGCGCTCGGGCGTCGCCGTGATCGACTCGCTGCAGGGCCGCAAGCCGCTCTGGCGCAAGCTGGGCGGCTACGCGGCGGGCCGGCTCGACGAGCCCGCGATGCAGCTCTGGGCCGGGCAGACGGTCAAGGTGCTCGTGGCGCCGGCGCTGCGGCAGATGGAGAACGAACTGCGCCAGCTCACCGACAGCGGCCAGGGCGACTTCCTGCACTACTACAAGCTGTTCCGCGCGTGGCGGCTGCTGTCCGACCCCGACCAGATCACCGCGTACGACGCCGAGCTGCTCGCGGGCGAGGTCGAGCGCGTGCAGTCGGGCCAGATGTCGATCGGCTCGGCGACCGAGCAGGAGCGGCGCGAGTTCCCCGGCCTCGTGAGCCGCCAGATGGCGTTCCTGGCCTCGCACCCCGAGGCGCTCAAGAAGGTCGCGGGACAGTACTACCAGCCCGCGGACCCGGTGCTCACGCAGCGCGCGGCGCAGCGGCTGCGCGCGACGTGGGACTCGCGGCAGTTCTACGCCGACATGATCCAGCGCGCCGGGGCGAAGCTGCCGGCCGCGACGTTCGGCACGCTCGTGGGCCCGAGCGCCACGATGGGCGATCGCGTCGAGGTGCCGGGGCCGTACACGCGCGAGGGCTGGCAGCGCGAGATCCAGCCGCGCATCGAGGACTACCGCGCGCTCGTGCGGCGCGACCGCGTGCTGATGGACATCTACGAGCAGCGGCCGCCCGACCTGGCCGGCGACCTGCTCGCCTTCTACGCGGCGGACTACTCGGCGAAGTGGGCGGCGTTCCTGAACGGCGTCGAGGTCAACCCCGTGCGCGACATGGGCGAGGCCACGCAGATGCTCAAGGTGCTCGGCCAGGACGACTCGCCGCTCTTCAAGCTCATGAAGCAGGTGCGCGACGAGACCCAGCTCGGCGTCGCGGCGGACTCGCCGCTCGCGAAGGTGGGCCTCGACTTCGCGATGCTGCGCGACTTCTTCGCCACCCCGGGCGGCGGCGTGGACAAGGCGGCCGGCTTCCTGCGGCGCTTCCTGCCGAAGTCAGGCTCGCCCGACGCGACCGACCGCACGCAGGCGCCCAGCGTGCTCTACCAGGCCTACCTCAAGGCGGCGCACAAGCAGGTCGCCGAGGGCGCCCAGCCGGGGCAGTCGCCCTCGGTGATCGCGCAGCTCATCAACTCGGGCGGCGACAAGGCGAACCCGCTGCGCGCGATCGCCGACTTCGGCGCGCAGTTCTGCGGCCGCTACGGCGGCGCGGCCGGCGCCGCGCCGACCCAGCGCCTGCTCGGGCTGCCGGTGGGCGGCGCCCGGGCCGCGGTCGTCCAGTCGGGCGTCGCGCCGGTGTTGTCGGGCAACTGGAAGACGATGGTGGTCGAGCCCTTCCAGCGCACGCTGGCGGGCAAGTACCCCTTCGCGCCCACGTCGAACGACGCCAGCATCGCCGACTTCGCGGCCGCGTTCGGGCCCAAGGGCTACGTGTGGAGCTACTACCAGGCCAACCTCGCGAGCTACCTCAACGAGGACGGCAGCCCCAAGGGCGCCGACGTGCCCGTCTCGGGCGCCATGGTCGAGTTCATCCGCAAGGCCTATGAGATCAAGCAGGCGTTCTTCAGCGCCGGCGACCTGCCCGCCCTGGCGTTCACGATCAGCACGACCCCGCCGCGCATCGAGGGCCACGTGGTCAACGTCCACTGGGTGGCGTTCGACTGCGGCGGCGACCACGTCACGTACACCATGGGCCCGCCGCAGGACGCGACGCTCCAGTGGCCGGGCACCGACCCCACGGCCGGCGCCGCGATCCGGGTCAACGCGACCTCGCAGGCCGACCCGCGGGACCGCAAGGCCCAGCCCCACGTCATCGCCGTCGAGACCAAGAGCGGGGACGGTCCCTGGGGCCTGTTCCGGCTGCTCGACCAGGCCTCCGCGATCTCGGACGAGGGCGGCCAGGCCCAGGTGACCTGGTCTCTCCAGGCCGAGTCCTCCCGGCTGCACGTGACCTGGACGATGCGCGGCCCCTCGGCCCACCATCCCTTCAAGCGCGGCTTCCTGCGCCTCTCGCCTCCCGCCGCCCCCTGACGGAGGGGGGGGCCGGACCCGGGCCGGCCGGCCCGGGTGGCCCCCCCCGCGAACCTCCGACGTCCCCCCGGGGGAGCCGGGAGGCCATTGATTCCTTGAGGGTTGGCGGGTCATGGACTAGCCTCACCGCGCATTCGCCTGCGAGAGGTTTGCCGCTCGTTCCAGGACCCGGACCAGGAAACGGCATATGAGCGCGATCGACGTCGAACGACTGCTCGCCGCGTTGCCCGGCGATGCGCCTTGCGGCGCGGATCTCGAATACGACCCTGCCTTCATGGAGATGGCCCGCCTCGCCACCGGCAAGCCGGCGCAGGAGATGGGCGGCCAGGTCATCCCCGGCGAGGAGCCGGACTGGAAGGGCGTGCGCGACGCGTGCGAGTCGCTCTGGCAGCGCACGCGCGACCTGCGCGTCGGCGTCTACCTCGCGCGCGCGCTGCTGCGGCTCGAGGGCCTCGCGGGCCTCGCCGACGGCGTGGAGCTGCTGCGCGGGCTCGTCGAGCGCTGGTGGGAGCCCGTGCACCCGAAGCTCGATCCCGACGACGCCAACGATCCCACGATCCGCGTCAACACGCTCGCGACGCTCGCGGATCGAGAGCTGACGCTCAACATGCTCCGCGCGGTGCCGCTCGCGAACTCGCGCCGGCTCGGGCGCTTCGGCCTGCGCGACGTCGAGATCGCCAACGGCACGATCCCGCGGCCCGCGGGCGCGGAGGGCGTGCCCGACGCGGCCGGCATTGACGCGGCGTTCCTCGACACGGACGCCGCGGAGCTGCAGGCGAGCAGCGAGGCGTGCGCGCGCGCCCTCGACCACGTCGCGGGGCTCGGAGGTGCGGTCGACGCGGCCGTCGGCGCCGCCACGGGCGTCGACCTCGAGCCGCTGCGCGCCACGCTCAAGTCCGTGAACCACCTGCTCACGCAACAGCTCGCGCGCCGGGGCCTGGCCTCGGGCGAGGCGGCGGCCGAGGCCGGAACGGCGGCGGCCGCGGGAGGGAGCGCACCCATGCCCGGGATCAGCGGCACCATCCAGAGCCGCGAGGATATCGTGCGCATGCTCGACCAGGCCATCGACTGGTACGCGCGCAACGAGCCGTCGAGCCCGGTGCCGCTGTTGCTGCAGCGCGCCAAGGGGCTCACGTCGAAGAACTTCCTCGACCTCGTCAAGGACCTCACACCCAGCGGCATCACCGAGATCCAGACCATCGCGGGCTTGGACTCGTCTTCATAGCCACCCGGATTTCGTAACGCAGCGGTCCGCCGGCCGGTCGCGCGGCGGGTTCCTTCCCGTGCTGGGGGCGCTTCGAGCGTCGCCGGAGAGGAGGTGCCTCTTGGCCAAGCAGAGCAGCCAGAAGTTCATCGCCCGGAATCGCGCGCCCCGCGTGCAGATCGAGTACGACGTCGAGCTGTACGGGGCGGAGAAGAAGATCCAGCTGCCCTTCGTCATGGGCGTGCTGGCGGACCTGTCCGGCAAGTCGGCCGACGAGCTGCCGGCGGTCGCGGACCGCAAGGCGCTCGAGATCGACGTGGACAACTTTGACGAGCGCATGAAGTCCATGAAGCCGAAGGTGCAGTTCACCGTTCCCAACACGCTGACGGGCGAGGGCAACCTGGCGATCGACATCACGTTCGAGAGCATGGACGACTTCTCGCCGGCCGCGGTGGCGCGCCGCGTGGACGCGCTGAACAAGCTGCTGCAGGCGCGCACGCAGCTCGCGAACCTCAAGATCCACATGGACGGCAAGGCCGGCGCGGAGAAGCTCGTCGCCAAGATGCTGCAGGATCCGACCGTACTCCAGGCGCTGGCCTCGGCCCCGAAGGCCGATGGCGCGGAGGGCTGAGATCATGGCTGAAGAGAGAGCCCAGGAATCGCAGGTTCAGGGCGTGACGTTCGAGGGGAGCGAGCTCGGCGAGCTGCTCAAGAAGAACTTCAAGCCCACGTCCGACCGCACGCGCGAGGCGGTCGAGTCCGAGGTGCGCACGCTGGCCGAGTGGGCGCTGCAGTCGACGACGCTCGTCTCCGACGACGCGCTCGCCACGATCGACGCGATCGTCGCGGCCATCGACCGGAAGCTCACCGAGCAGCTCAACCTGATCCTGCACAACGACGAGTTCCAGCAGCTCGAGGGCGCCTGGCGCGGCCTGCACCACCTCGTGAACAACACGGAGACCGACGAGCAGCTGAAGATCCGGGTGCTCAACGTCTCCAAGAAGGAGCTGGGCAAGACGCTCAAGAAGTTCAAGGGCACCGCCTGGGACCAGAGCCCGGTCTTCAAGAAGTTCTACGAGGAGGAGTACGGGCAGTTCGGCGGCGAGCCGTACGGGGCGATCGTCGGCGACTACTACTTCGACCACAGCCCGCCCGACGTCGAGCTGCTGTCCGAGATGGCGCAGGTCGCGGCCGCCTCGCACGCGCCGTTCATCAGCGCGGCGGCGCCGTCGCTCATGGGCATGGAGTCGTGGCAGAGCCTCGCGGACCCGCGCGACCTGACCAAGATCTTCAGCACGCCCGAATACGCCGCGTGGCGCTCGCTGCGGGAGTCGGAGGACTCGCGCTACGTCGGCCTGTGCATGCCGCGTTTCCTCTCGCGCCTGCCGTACGGCTCGAAGACGAACCCGGTCGAGGAGTTCGACTTCGAGGAGGACACCGGCAGCGCGACGCACAGCAAGTACACGTGGGCGAACGCCGCCTACGCGATGGC
>JBAIWU010000111.1:0-6695 GCA_037917155.1 Candidatus Eiseniibacteriota bacterium | reverse complement strand
GGCACGAGCCCACGCCCGCGGTGCGCGAGGCGATGGCCTGGGCCCGCGCGCACACGCCGCCGGACGCCGCGTTCTGCGACCTGGGCGGCGCCGTGGACCTCGTCTCGCTCGCCGGGCGCAGCGTCCTGTGGGGCGGCTTCATCGGCGAGCGCGACTTCGGCTACGCGCCCGCGGCGCTCGCCGCCCGGCGCGACCTCGCGGGCTCGCTGTGCCGCGGCCGCGACCCCGGCCCCGCGGGCATGGCCCTGCTGCGCTCGCTCACGCGCCCGGTGATCGTGATGCGGCGCGCCTCGATGCCCGACTCGCTCGCCGACGACGGGCGGATCGCCGCGCGCCCGGACCGGTACGAGCCGCTCTGGCACAACGCGGAGGTCTCGTTCTGGAAGGTGCGCGTCCCGTGAGCGCATCCCGCAGGCTGCTGGCCGGCATGCTCGTGGCGCTCGCGCTGCACGCGGCGCTGGCGGCCGGCGCGTTCGCGCGCCTGCCGGAGGCCGCGCGGCTGGTGCTGGCGTTCGGCGCGCTCGTGCTGCTGCCCGGCCACGGCTGGCTGGCGGCGATCGGCGCGCTTCCGCCGGGCGGCGCGGGGCTGGCGAGCGGCTGGGCGCTGGGCTTCGGCGTCGCGTGGCTGTCGTTGCAGGTGCTCGTGACGCGCATGCTCCACCTGCCGTTCACCGTGCTCGCGGGCTGGGCGATCGTCCCCGGCGCGCTGCCGTGGCTCGTCGCGCTGCTGCGCGTGCGGCTCGCGCCGGGCGCGACCGGCGAGGGCAGGCAGCCGCCGCTGACGGCGCTCGCGCTGCTGGTCGTGCTGATCGCGGCCGCGGTCGCGCTGGTGCACGTCGCGCGCACGCCGCCGCCCGTGGGATTCAACACGGACTCGCCCGATCACATCGGCACGATCCGCCGCATGCTGGCCGAGGGTGACGCGTTCCCGGCGGACGCGTTCTTCCGCGACGCCGGCCCGATGGGGGCCGACCCGCGCAAGGGGCTGTGGCACCCCTGCCTCGCGCTCGTCGCGCGGCTCGCGCACGCCGATCCGCTCGCGGCGTGGGAGGTGGTCGCGGCGCTGCTCGCGTCGCTCTTCGTCCTCAACGCGGCCTCGTTCGGCCTCCTCGTGGCCGGCCCTTCGGGCGCGGTCGTGGCGGCGTGGACGCTGCTGCTCACGTACGGCGGATCGCTCGAGCGGCAGTTCCTGCGCGAGGCCGTGTTCGCGACCAAGCTCGCGGACCAGCTCGCGCTCGCCACCGCGACGGCCGTGCTGGCGGATCTCGACGAGCGCACGCGGCGATCGCGCCTCGCGGCCGTCGGGCTCGCGCTGGGCGCGATCGCCACGCACGTGTTCGCGGCGCTCCAGTTCGCCGTCGTCTTCGGCGCGCTGGGCGCGGGGTTGCTCGTGCGCGAGCGAGGCGCCGGGGCCCGATTCGCGAGGCTGCTCGGGACGTCCCTGGCGCTCGCCCTGCCGGCGCTGCCCTACCTCGGGTGGCGGGCCCAGTCGGCCTACGCGCCGAGCAACATCATCCACACCGAGCCCCAGGGCCTGATGTTCGTGACCGGACGGGCGATCGTGGTGACGCCGGGCGTGCTCTGGGACTGGCTCGGGCTGCTCTGGGTCGTCGTCCCGCTCTCGTGGTGGGCGTGGGCGCGGGCGTCGACGCGGCCCGCGGTGCTCTACCTGCTGACGTCGTCACTGGCGGCAGCCGCGATCATGTTCTGTCCACCGCTCGTGGGCCTGCTGCAACCGCGCCTCGGCTACCTGCTCATGCGCTTCGTCTGGCTCGTGCCGCTGCCGGGGGCGCTCGCGTTCGCCGTGCCGGCGCTGCTCCGCGGCGCCACGGGCGGGCGCGGATGGCGGCGAACGGCAGCGATGGCCGCGCTCGCGGCGCTCGCGCTGCTCGCCGCGCCCGCGCGCCGGGCGGGCGCCCGCGCGCTCGCGGACCCGGGACCCGCACGGGCGCGCGAGGCGGCCGACGACCCGCTGCGCTGGCGCGACGCGCTCGCGTGGATGGACGCGCACCTGCCGCCGGGCAGCGTCGTGCTCGCCGATCCGGCGACCTCGTACTCCATCCCCATGATGACGCGGCACTGGGTGACGAATCTCGTGGACCAGCACAGCTCGCCGAACGACTCGCTCGCCCTGCGGCGCATCCTCGACGCCCGCGACGGCCTCGACCCGTACGCGTCGTGGGAGACCACGCGCCGCGTCGTGCGTCGCTGGGGGGCCACCGCGATCGCGCTCAACGGCCGGTTCGCGCAGCCGCCGCGCCTCGACTTCTGGGGACCGGACCCCGTGTGGTTCGCCGCGGCGCGCGCCCGCTTCGACGGCGCGCCCGTCGCCTTCCGGCGCGTGTGGGACTCCGGGGACTTCGTGGTCTACGCGATCGACACGACCGCGCTGGCCTCGCTCGCGGACGACGCGCGCCCGCGCGCGGACGAGCGGCCGTGGGATCCGGCCGCCGGCCCGGCCGGCCGGTGGCGCCGGGCATGCCCGAGCTGGTCGGCTTCCGGCTCGGGCGCCCGCGCGCGGCGACGGGCGACACCCTCGCCGTCGTGCTCGACTGGCACGCGGCGCGGCGCATGCCGGCGGGCTCCTACCTCGTGTCGCTGCGCTTCGATCGTGCGCTGCCGCCCGGCGTCTCGCCGCCCGCGTGGTGCGCCAAGCCCGCGCGCAAGGTGCTCGAGCGGCTCCGCCACGAACGCTATCGCTTCCGCGCCGACCGCATGCCCATCGCCGATGGCTTCGGGGTGGACCTGTGGGACCCGGCGGAGGTCGTCCGCGACTCGTTCACCGTGCAGGTGCCCCCCGACGCGGCGCCGGGCAACTACCGGGTGCAGGTCACGATGCTGCGGCAGCCGCACTACCCGAACTACCGTCTCACCGACTTCTTCTTCGACCACGACTACTACAGCGGCCTGCCGGTGGGCACGCTGCGCGTCGACCGCGGCGCGCCGGCACGACAGGAGTAGGCCCATGTGCGGCATCAACGGCGTCTTCCACTACCGGCAGGGCGAGCCCGACCGCGCTCGCGTCGCCGCGCAGGCGCACGTGCAGCGGCACCGCGGCCCCGACGACCGGGACGTCTGGTGCGACGGCCCGGCCGCCCTCGGCCAGCGGCGGCTCTCGATCGTCGATCTCTCCGCCGGTGGCCACCAGCCCATGCCGAACGAGGACCGGACGGTCTGGGTGACGTTCAACGGCGAGCTCTACCACTGGCCCGAGGTGCGCCCGCAGCTCGCCGCGCGCGGGCACGTCTTCCGCGGCGGGAGCGACACCGAGATGCTGCTCCACCTGTGGGAGGAGAAGGGCCCCGCGCTGGTGGACGACCTGCGCGGCATGTTCGCGTTCGGGCTCTTCGACACGTCGCGCCGCACGCTGATGCTGGCGCGCGACCGACTCGGCAAGAAGCCGCTGTTCTGGCACGACGACGGACGGCGCATCGTGTTCGCATCCGAGCTCAAGAGCCTGATGCTCGACCCGGGCGTCCCGCGCGAGGTGGACCAGGAGTCGATCGCCGACTTCCTCACGTTCCAGTACGTGCCCCAGCCGCGCACGATCTACCGCGGCGTGCACAAGCTGCCGCCGGGCCACCGACTGGTCTGCGACGCGAACGGCCCGCGGGTCGAGCGCTACTGGTCGCTTCCGGTGGGTGTCGACCGCTCGCTGCCGGCCGCCGACGCCGCCGTACGGCTCCGCGAGCTGCTGGCCGAGGCGGTGCGGATCCGTCTCATGTCGGACGTGCCGCTCGGCGCGTTCCTCTCGGGCGGCGTGGACTCGAGCGTCGTGGTGGCCCTGATGACGCAGGCGAGCCCGGCGCCCGTGAAGACCTTCAGCATCGGCTTCGAGGCCGAGGACTACAGCGAGCTCGAGCACGCCCGGGTGGTGGCCCGGCACCTGGGCACGGACCATCACGAGCAGGTCGTGAAGCCGCGGGCGCTGGCGCTGCTGCCGCGCCTCGTGTGGGGGCTCGACGAGCCGTTCAGCGACCCGTCCATGATCCCGACCTACTACGTCGCCGAGATGGCGCGCCGGCACGTCACCGTGGCGCTCTCGGGCGACGGCGGGGACGAGGCGTACGCCGGCTACACGACCTACGCGTGGGCGCGGGACTACGCGCGTGTCGACCGCGTGCCCGGGTTCGTGCGCCGCGCGCTGGCGCTGCCCGCGCGGGCGCTGCACGCCGACCACCCGCTGGGGCGCAAGCTGTACCGCACGGGGCTCGACGTCGTGGACCGGCACCTCGACACGATGGCGCACTTCCCGCCCCGCGACCTCGCGGACGTGCTCTCGCCCGAGCTGAGCGGGACGCTGCGCGGACACGATCCCTTCGCGCCCTATCGCGAGACGCACGCCCGCGCGCGCGAGGTCATGGGCGCGATCCCGGCGCTGCCGTACCTCGACGCGCTGACGTACATGACCGACGATGTGCTGGTGAAGGTGGACCGCACGTCCATGCTCAATTCGCTCGAGGTGCGGGCGCCGCTGCTCGACCACGTCGTCCTCGAGTTCGTCGCGCGGCTGCCGTTCGAGTACAAGCTCCGCGGCGAGGTCAGCAAGTGGATCCTCAAGGAGTGCGGGCGCCCGTTGCTGCCGCCGGGCATACTCGACCGGCCCAAGCAGGGCTTCGGCGTGCCGCTCGAGCACTGGTTCGGGGAGGACTTTGGCCGCCTCGCGCACGAGGTGCTGCTCGATCGCCGCTGCCGCGACCGCGGCTGGCTGAGGCCCGCCGCGGTCGAGGGGCTGCTCGCGCCGGGGAAGGGGCGGGAGTCGCGCCGGGCCCGCCAGGTCTTCACGATCCTCTGCCTCGAGCTGTGGGCCCAGACGTGGCTCGACCGGCCGCGCGAGGCGCTCGCGGCCCCCACCGACGGCCCCCTGCCGCTGCACCCGGCCGTCGCGGCCACGGCGAGGGACTGACCGTGCGCATCGCGATCCTCATCGGCCGCTTCCCCCCCGGGGTCGTCGGCGGCGCGGAGATCCAGGCCGAGACCTGGGCGCGGCGGCTCTCGGCCCGCCATCGCGTCACGGTGATCACGCGCCGCGACCCCGCGTCGCAGCCCCTGCGCGAGGCGCGCGACGGCTTCGATGTGGTGCGCGTGCCCGTCTCGCCCCTGCCGGTCTGGCGCACGATCGCGGACCTCGCGGCGATCGACCGGGCGGTGCGCGCGCTGCCGGAGCGTCCCGACGTGCTGCTCTGCTTCATGACGTTCGTCCCGGGACTCGCCGGCGTCCGCACGGGCCGCGCGCTCGGGATTCCCGCGATCGTGTGGATCCGTGGCGAGGAGGAGTACCGGCTGGGGCGCTCGCGCGTCCACCGGATCGTGAGCCCGTGGGTCTGGAGCGGCGCGCGCGGCGTGCTGGTGCAGAGCGAGGCGAACCGCACCGCGCTCCTGCGCGAGCTCGAGGCTCACGCGCCCGGACGGCTCGCCGCCGTGCGCGGGCGGCTCGACGTCGTCGCGAACGGCCTCGAGCTGCCCCAGGGGCCGTTCCCGGCGGGCGCTCGCGTGCTCAGCGTGGGGCGCCTGATCGCCGGCAAGGCCATGGACGTGGTGATCGACGCCGCGGCGGCGGAGGGCGCGCCGCTCACGATCGCGGGCGACGGACCCGAGCGCGCGGCGCTGGAGGCGCGCGCCCGTGCGGCCGGTGCGGACGTGCGCTTCACGGGCTTCGCCGACCGGGCGGCGCTCGGGGGGCTCTACGCGGAGGCGTCGTGCTTCGTGCTCGCGTCGCGCTGGGGCGAGGGGCTTCCCAACGTGCTGCTCGAGGCGATGGCGCGGGCGCGGCCGGTGATCGCGACCCCGTGCGCCGGCATCCGCGACCTGCTGGTCGACGGCGTCAACGGCCTGCTCGTCCCGGCCGACGACGTGCCGGCCCTGCGCGCCGCGCTGCGCCGGCTGCGCGACGACCCGGCGCTCGCGGCACGGCTGGGTGCCGAGGCGCGCCGCACGGTCGAGCGCTTCGCGTGGCCCGCGGTCCAGGCGCGGCTCGAGGACGTGCTCGCGCGATGGGGGGCGCGGTGAGCCGTCCGATCCGGGTCTGCTTCCACGCGTCCCTGCTCTGGCCGCTCTGGAGCGACGGTCGCATCCCCTTCACGGGCGGCGCCGAGGTGCAGCAGTCGATGCTGGCGCGGGGTCTCGTGGTACGGGGATTCGACGTCACCGTCGTCTCCTGCGACTTCGGCCAGCCCTCGCCCGTCGTCAAGAACGGGGTGCGGGTGCTCAAGACCTACCGCATCGAGTCCGGGCCACCCGTGCTGCGCTTCTTCCACCCGCGTCTGACGCGGACGCTGGCCGCACTCCACGCCGCGGACGCCGACGTCTACTACGCGCGCGGTGCCGGCCTCGAGGCGGGCTACTCGTACGCCGCGGCGCGGCGCCGCGGCTCCGCCTTCGTCTTCGGGGCCGCGCACGACCACGATGCGCGGGCGTCCCTGCCGCTGCTGGGCAACCCGCGCGATCGCTGGGCGTACCGCCGCGCGCTCCGGGGCGCGGCCGCCGTGATCGCGCAGACGAGCGCGCAGCAGTCGCTCTTTCGCGAGGAGTTCGGCATCGAGAGCGTCGTGATCCCCAACCTCGTCGAGGTGCCGCCCGCCCCGACGGACGCCGGGAACAACGACGCGATCGTGTGGCTCGCGACCTACAAGCCCTCGAAGCGCCCCGACTGGTTCCTGGCACTCGCCCGCGCGCTCCCGCATCGCCGGTTCGTG
>JBAIWU010000110.1:0-3125 GCA_037917155.1 Candidatus Eiseniibacteriota bacterium | reverse complement strand
TGCACTACGTGCCGGCCGAGCGGTTCACGAACGAGATGATCTTCGCGATCCAGCACGGCCAGACGCTCGCCTTCCGCAACAAGTACCGCAACGTCGACGTGCTGCTCATCGACGACGTGCAGTTCCTTGCGGGCAAGGAGAGCACGCAGGAGGAGTTCTTCTACACCTTCAACGCCCTCCGCGACGGCCACAAGCAGATCGTGGTCACCGCGGACAAGGCGCCCAAGGACATCGGCGGCCTCGAGGAGCGGCTCATCTCGCGCTTCAACCAGGGGCTGATCGCCGACATCAAGCAGCCGGACCTCGAGACCCGCATCGCGATCCTGCGCAACCGCTGCGAGCTCGAGGGCGCGGGCGCGCGCCAGCACGACGACGTGCTGCTGCTCCTCGCGGACCGAGTCCGGGGCAACGTGAGGGACCTGGAGGGCTGCCTCGTGCGACTCCTCGCGGTGGCCTCGCTCACGCACCAGGAGATCACGGTCGAGCTCGCGGAGGACGTGCTCTCGCAGTACGTCAACCCCGAGCCCGACCACCTCACGCCCGAGCGCATCCTGACGGCCGTCTCCGAGCGCTTCGGCGTCAAGACCGAGGCGCTGCTGGGCCAGCGGCGCACGCAGGTGGTGGCGCTGCCGCGGCAGGTGGCGATGTACCTGCTGCGCCAGCTCACGGACCTCTCGCTGGTGGAGATCGGCCGCGTCTTCGGCGGCCGGGACCACACCACGGTGCTCTACGCGTGCGAGAAGATCGCGCGCCGGATCAACGCCGAGGACGCGTTCCGGGAGAAGGTCAACTCGCTCATCTCCACACTCGCCGCGGGATGAGCGGTGCAGAACCTGTGGATCGTTGGGGAGAGTCCGGCGGGGTGCCCGCGGCGGTCGAATCGCCGTGGACAACCCGCCGGTTCTCCACAGCCCCCCGGACCTGCGGAACACCGCTCGCTGCGCGGGCTTGGAGCCCCCCGGAGCGTGTTGTCCACGGAAACCACAGCCCCTACGGTTTCTAAGCTTATTAGTTATTGAAAGAAAATAAGTTAGAAGCATGCTTCGGGTGGTGAAATCGCTTGCAGCGCTTCCGGCCCCTGCCTATGATGCAGCGGCCTCCGAACCCGCCCCCGCGCGTGCTCCGCAGCGCCGGCGGAAGCTGCAGCCAGACTTGAAGTTCCTTCCTGTCAGGGAGTGACCGTATGGACACCACCATCCAGCAGGGCGGGCTCTTGACCATCCAGCAGGGGGACCTGCTGTTCGCGGTGGGTCGCGCCCTGGGGTCGGTCCAGCAGAAGAACGCCCAGCCCCTGCTCACGTGCGTGCTGCTCGAGGCCGACAAGGACGGCCTCCGGGTGACCGGCACGGACCTCGACGTGACCACGTCCGTGCGCGTGCCGTGCTCGACCGCCACGCCCGGGCGCTTCGCCGTCGGCGCCCGCCACTTCCACGAGGTCATCCGCAAGATGCCGCGCGGGCCCGTGACGCTCGCCCAGGCCGGCAACCTGTGCGAGGTGCGCTACGGCGACGGCAAGGGCTGGTCGCGGTTCCCCATGCAGCGGGCCGACGAGTTCCCGCGCGTGCCCGAGCTCAAGGGCGACGTGCGCGTCACGCTCGAGGGCGACGCGCTGGCGCGCATGATCGAGCGCACCGCGTACGCGACGAGCGACGAACCCGCGCGCCCGCAGCTCAACGGCGTGCTCGTGCACGGCAGCGACAAGTTCGTGGCGTTCGTCGCCACGGACGGCCACCGGCTGGCGCGCACGACCCGCAAGGGCGGCTACGGCGACCTGACGCGCGAGGGCGTCATCGTGCCCGCGCGCGTGCTCGCCGCGGTGGGCAAGTTCGCGACCGAGGCGACGAGCCCGGTCGAGATCCGCATCGCCGAGGGCCGGAACCACGTCGGCTTCGCGACGCAGGTCGGGGAGTACCAGGTGCAGGTGTTCGCGCGCCTGATCGAGGGCCAGTACCCCAACTACGAGCAGGTCGTGCCCAAGGACAATCCCCGCGAGATGCACGTGGCGCGCACCGACCTCATCGAGGCGGTCGACATCGTGGCGTCGCACGCGGACAGCAACACGCAGCAGGTGCGTTTCTCGCTGCGTGGCGGGCGCTTCTCCGTCTCGTCCGCGACCGCGGACTTCGGCGCCGGCGAGCAGTCGGTCGAGGCCGAGTACAAGGGCGAGGACATGGAGATCGGCTACAACGCCCGGTACCTGCTCCAGATCCTCCGCAGCATCCCCACCGAGCGGGTCGTCTTCCGGCTGAAGACGGCGCTCTCGGCCGGCGTGATCGAGCCCGTCGGGGCGCTGCCGCAGGGGGACGAGGAGATGCTCTGCCTGATCATGCCGCTGCGCCTGCCGGACGCCGCGGGTTGAGCATGGAATCGCTCGCGCGGATCCTCCCGGGCCTGATGCGCGAGCTCGGCCTGGAGGAACGCGCAGCCGGATGGCGCGCCGTGTCGGAATGGCCGGCGCTGGCGGGAGAGTTCATCGCGCGGCGGTCGCGCGCGACGAGCTTCCGCGACGGCGTATTGACGGTCGAGGTCGATGGATCGGCCTGGATGCACCAGCTCTCGTTCCAGAAGCGCGAGCTGGTCAGGCGGGCGAACGAGTACCTGGGCGCGGCGGTCGTGCGCGAGGTGCGGTTCGTGCGGGCTCGCGGAGGGAACCAGCGATGAGCGCGACGGAAGGAGAGGTCACCTTGGCGGACGACCAGAAGGGTCACCACTACGACGCCACCAGCATCACGGTCCTCGAGGGCCTCGAGGCGGTGCGCAAGCGTCCCGCGATGTACATCGGCGACATCGGGATCCGGGGCCTGCACCACCTGATCTGGGAGGTCGTGGACAACTCGGTGGACGAGGCGCTCGCGGGATTCTGCGACGAGATCACGGTGACCGTGGAGAAGGACAACAGCGTCACGGTGCAGGACAACGGCCGCGGCATCCCGGTCGACATCCACGCCACCACGAAGAAGCCGGCGCTCGAGGTCGTGCTCACGACGCTGCACGCCGGCGGCAAGTTCGACAGCGAGTCGTACAAGGTCTCCGGAGGCCTGCACGGCGTGGGCGTCTCGGTCGTGAACGCGCTCTCGGAGGAGTGCTCGGTCGAGGTGCTGCGCGACGGCAAGGTCCACTCGCAG
>JBAIWU010000109.1:0-6172 GCA_037917155.1 Candidatus Eiseniibacteriota bacterium | reverse complement strand
TGCTGATGGCTTCCTTGCGTCCATCGAGCTCCGTCTTGGCCGTCTGGCCCGGCACGTCCTGCACGTAGTAGTTGGCCGTGCGGATGATCTCGTCGTTCCAGAGCTCGCGGTTCTTCACGAGGTCCTTGAACGACACCTGCACCGCGATCGTGACCCGGTACTCCTGCGCCTGCGAGGCGTTCGAGAAGCCGAACACGGCATTCTTGTACTGCGTCACCTTGCCGCGCACGACGCAGTTCGCGGACTTTTCGTCGACCACCTTGAGGTGGTTGTCGCGCACGAAACGCTGCACGACGGCGGTGGTGATGTCCTGCTCGAGCGTGTACTCGGTCGTGCCGTTCTCGAACACCGGCACCGCGACGGTCTTCAGGTGCGAGGGCAGCAGCGCCGGGCTGGTCGTGTACGCGCAGGAGGACAGCACGAGCCCCGCGGCCGTGAGCGCGGCCAGCAGGGCCGCGCGCGGCACGCGGGGCTTGTGGTCAGGCAGCCGAAGAATGGTCCTGGGCCTCGTCGTCCTTGCCCCGGATGCCGTACAGCTTCATCCGGTAACGGAGCTTGTCGCGCTTGAGGTTGAGCACCTCCGCAGTGCGACTCTGGTTCCACTTCGTAGCATACGACGCGCGGAGGATCAAGGCGCGCTCGAGGTCCTCGACCAGGGCCTCGAACGGCAGGCCGGACGGCGGGACGGCGCCGTGGAGCGCCTCGTCGATGCGCTGGCCGAGCGACGCCTCGCCCGGGTTGCGCACCCGGCCCGCCAGCTTGAGGTGGCTCGCCTCGAGCACCTCGGCGCTCTCGAGCAGGATCGTGCGCTCGAACAGGTTCTTCAGCTCGCGGATGTTGCCGGGCCAGGCGTACTCGAGCAGCAGGCGCTGCGCGGAGATGGCGATGTCGCGGAACGGCTTCTTGAACTGGCGCGCGAAGCGCTCCATGAACAGCCGGGCCAGCGGCACGATGTCCTCGTGGCGCTCCCGCAGCGGCGGCACGTAGAGCGGCACGACCTTGAGGCGGTAGTAGAGGTCCTCGCGGAAGCCTCCCTCGCGCACCCTCTTCTCGAGGTCCTGGTTGGTCGCCGAGATGATGCGCAGGTTGACGGCGATGTCCTTGGTGCCGCCGACGCGCTTGAACGTGCGGCGCTCGAGCACGCGCAGGAGCTTCACCTGCAGCATCGGCGACATCTCCCCGATCTCGTCGAGGAACAGCGTGCCGCCGTTGGCCAGCTCCATGAGTCCGAGCTTCTGGGCGCGCGCGTCGGTGAACGCGCCCTTCTCGTGGCCGAACAGCTCGCTCTCGAGCAGCTCGCTCGGGATCGCCGCACAGTTGATCTCGACGAACGGCTGTGCGTGCCGCGCGCTCATGCGGTGGATGAGGTTCGCGAAGTACTCCTTGCCCGTGCCGCTCTCGCCCTCGATGAGCACGCTGGTCGTGTCGCCGCGCGCGACCTGCTCGGCGATCGCGTAGGCCTCCTGCATGGCCGGGCTGGCCGAGTGCAGGTAGTCCTCGTCCGCGAACGCCTGGTTGCGCAGCCGGCGCAGCTCGAGCCACAGCTTCTGCGACTCCAGCGCGCGCGCCGCCAGCGCCAGCAGCTCCTCGTTCTGGAACGGCTTCTTCACGAACCAGAACGCGCCGGCGCTCATCGCCTCGACCGCCGTCTCGAGCTCGCCGAACGCGGTCATGAGCACGACCGAGACCTCCGGCTGCAGGCGCTTGATCTCGCGCAGCAGCTCGATGCCGGTCCCGTCCGGCAGCTTGAGGTCGAGGAACGCCATGTCCGGCATGTCGCGCTCGATCGCGGCGCGCGCGTCGCGGACGCAGCCGGCCGTCGTCACCGTGTAGCCGTCGTCCTCGAGGGCCTTGCCCACGAAGTGTCGGATCGAGTCCTGGTCGTCGACGACCAGGATGTTGGCCTTGCTCATGACGGGTCTCCCTCGGTCTCCAGCGGCAACTCCACGCGGAACGTGGCGCCCTGCCCGGGTGTGCTCTGCACGGTGAGGCTGCCACCGTGCCGCTTGACGATGTCGTGGGTGATGTACAGCCCCAGTCCGGTGCCCCCGGGCTTGGTGGTGAAGAACGGCTCGAACAGCGTGCGGCGCGCGGCCTCATCGATGCCGGGGCCGTGGTCCGTCACGGTGACCCACACGCCCTGCGGCCGCGCGCGGCGCCGGACGCCGGGCAGAGTACCGGCGCGCACCGTGACGACGGCACCGTCGGGCGAGGCCTCGGCCGCGTTCTTGAACAGGTTGATGAACACCTGCTGCATCTGGTCGGCATCGTGGCGCACGGCCGGCAGCGCGTCGGCGCCCTCGGGCTCGAGCCGGATGCGGCGCGACGCGAGCATCGCCTCGAGCGAGCGGTGCGCGCGCTCGAGCGTCTCGGCGAGCGGCTGCCGGCGCAGCTCGAGCCGGTGCGGGTGCGTGACGTCGAAGAGCTGCTGGACGATGCGGTCCAGGCGCTTGATCTCGCTGAGGATGAACTCGAGGTTGTCGCGCTGGCCCTCGTCCCGGCCGACGGCCCGCGCGAGGTGCTGGACGCCCATGCCGATCCCGGTGAGCGGGTTGCGGATCTCGTGTGCGACGCTCGACGTGAAGCGCCCGAGCGCGGCGAGCCGGTCGAGCTGGCGTGCGTTCTCCTCGGCGCGCCGGATCGCGGTCAGGTCGAGGAAGGTGGCGATCGCGCCGTAGACCGAGCCGGCGTCGTCCCGCAGCAGCGAGGCGGTGAGGCGCACCGGCACGGGGGAGCCGTCGCGCGCGCGCAGGTGCGTCTCCTGCCCCACCGCGTCGATGCCGCTCGCGATCGTGTCGGCGACCAGCACCTCGGCCTCGGCCCCGAACAGCTCGCCGACGCCGTGGCCGAGCACCTCGGCCTCCCTCCAGCCGAGCAGCTCCTCCGCGGCGCGGTTGAAGCCGAGCAGCTCGCCACGGAGGCTGACCGCCATGAGCGAGCTGAGCATGCCGTCGAGCACGTGCTGCTGGAAGCGCTGGCTCTTGCGCAGCGCCTGGAACAGGCGCGCGTTCTCGACCATCGGCGCCACCGAGAGCGCGATCGACTCGACGAGCGTGATGTCGCCCGCCGTCAGCGGCGGCAGGCCCGCGCGCCGGCCGGCGGCGATGACGCCCAGCGAGGGCAGCCGGTCGCACGCGAGGCAGCGGCGCTGCGCGTCCTCGCGTTCCGCGCGCCAGCGGTCGGCGGAGCCGCCCGGCGCGGGCACGAGCAGCGACAGGTCGCCGATCGGGCAGTGCGCGCACGGCGGCTCCCCCGCCGCCGAGGGGCTGCGTTGCAGCGGCACCGTCGCCAGCGAACCGAGCCCGGCGAAGGGCTCGTGCAACGGGTCGTCCTCGGCGACGAACGCCGGCGGGTGGCGGCGGCAGTCGTGGTGGAGCAGCGTCCGGTTCACCCAGACGGCGCGCGCCAGTGCGCCGCGGTCGCCCGCGAGCGGCACCTCGAGCGATTCCGTGACGCCGTCCGCGCAGGCCCACGTCCCCGCGAGCGTGCCGCGCTCGCGGTCGATGAGCAGCAGCCCGACCTGGTCGAAGCCGAACGCGTGGCGCAGGTAGCGCGTCACGGTGCGCGTCGTCTCGGCGACGTCGACGGTGGTCGTGAGCCGGCCCGCCACCTCCCGCAGCGAGACCAGCTGCACGTTGGTCTCGATCAGCCGGCGGTGGCTGCGCTCGAGCTCCTCGACCAGCTCGGCGAGCGTGCGGACGAGCGCCTCGGTGTCGTCCAGCGCCACGGCGGCGGAACCCGCCGGGCGGTCGGACAGCCCGCGGACTTCATCCACCCGGCGGAGCAGCCCCCGCAGGGCGTCGCGATTCGAATCGGTCATGGGACCGCGCGGGCGCCGGTGGAAGGGGACCTCCGGCGCGGTCTCGTTGGGAGACCTTCGGAAGCGCGCCGCCTGAGGGCGGGTCGGCGGCGCGCTTCGGCGATCGGGTCACGGGCGCGGCGCGCCCGTGCGGCTCAGGCGTTCTCGACGAACTCGCGAACGGTCTGCGCCACGTGGCGGATCATGTCCTCCGTCAGTTCGGGGTAGATGGGCAGCGCCAGCGTCTCGTTGGCGGCCGCCTCGGAGACCGGCATGTCGCCGGCCTTGTGGCCGAGGTGCGCGAAGCACTTCTGCAGGTGCAGCGGCACCGGGTAATAGACCTCGCAGCCGATGTTCCGCTCGGCGAGGTGCTTCTTGAGCTCGTCGCGGCGCGGCACGCGGATCACGTACTGGTTGTAGATGTGGCGCGCGCGGGTGTCGTGGTAGGGCCGGCCGACCTTGGAGCCCTCGAAGAGCTTGTTGTAGAGCGCGGCGTTCTTGGCGCGCTGCTCGCTCCAGCGGTCGAGGTGGCGCAGCTTCACGCGCAGCAGCGCGGCCTGCAGCGCGTCGAGGCGCGAGTTCGTGCCGACGACCGAGTGGTGGTACTTCGGCTTGGCGCCGTGGTTGCAGAGCAGCTTGGCCTTCTCCGCCAGCTCCGCGCTCTGCGTGACGATCATGCCGCCGTCGCCGGCGCCGCCCAGGTTCTTCGACGGGAAGAACGAGAACGTGCCGAAGTCGGACATCGAGCCGGAGCGGCGTCCCTCCCACTCGGAGCCGATCGACTGCGCGGCGTCCTCGATCAGGAACAGCTGGTGCTTGTCGCAGACCGCCTTGATCGCGGGGATGTCCGCGCACTGCCCGAACAGCGACACCGCCACGACCGCCTTGGTGCGCGGGGTGATGGCCTTCTCGAGCAGGTGCAGGTCCATGTTGTACGTGCGCGGGTCGACGTCCACGAACACGGGCGTGGCGCCGTTGTTGGCGATCGTGCCGGCGGTCGCGAAGAACGTGTACGTGGGGCAGATGACCTCGTCGCCGGGGCCGATGCCGAGCGCCCAGAGCGCGATCAGGATGGCGTCCGTTCCCGAGGCGCACGCGACCGCGTGGGCCGCCTGCGAGTAGCGCGCGACCTCCTGCTCGAGCGCGGCGACCTCGGGCCCGCCGATGAAGTGGCAGCTCTCCATGACGCCCTTCACCGCGGCATCCATCTCGGTGCGGATCGTGTCGTACTGCGCGCGGAGGTCGAGGAGCGGCACCTTCGCGATGGTGTTGGTCGACATCGGCGTTCTCCCGATCGGGTGAAGGGCTAGGCGTCCACCCAGCCCTGGTTCTCCAGCAGCTGCTCCACGGGCACCGGACGCACCGGGCGCGCGGGCTTGCCCATGACGATCATGCGCGGGTCGACGTGCTTCGTCACCGTCGAGCCGGCCGCAACCAGCGCGTCCTCGCCCACGACGACCCCGGGCAGCGTCACGCTGCAGGCGCCGATGCGGCCGCCCTTCTTCACCGTGACGCCCTTGAAGTGCTTGAAGCGCTCCTGCGTCCGCCCGACGAAGTTGTCGTTCGACGTCACGACGCCGGGGGCGATGAAGACCCGGTCCTCGAGCGTGCAGTACGCGCACAGGTAGCTCTCGCTCTCGAGCTTGCAGTAGCGCCCGACACTGCAGAAGTTCTCGATCGTGACGCCGCGCCCGACGATCGTGCCGCGCCCGACGGAGACGTTCTCGCGCACCGTGCACAGGTCGGCCATGAGCACCTTGCCGTCGATCACGGCGCCGCGGTAGAGCACGACGCCCGTGCCGACGATGCACACGTCCCCCACCGTCAGCGGCGGCAGGTCCTGCTCCTTGGTCGTCGCCGAGTTCGCGGCCTTCATCGGCCACTTCCCGAGCGAGGCGTGGTCGTCGATGCGCACGTCGTTCCCGATGACGGTGTCGGGATGGATGACGACGTGGTGCCCGAGCCTGCAGCCGGTGCCGATGCGGACGTTGGCGCCGATCACGCAGCCCTCGCCCAACGTGGTCCCGGCCCCGACCTGCGCGGTCGGGTGGACGACACTGCTCATGCGACCTCCTGCGGCAGCGGCCGGATCGCCACCGGGGCGCCGCCGCTCTTGAGCGACTTCTGGGCGGCGTCGAGCACCTTGACCACGCGCAGGCCGCCGAGCCCGTCGGTGAGCGGCGTCCTGCGGTCGCGCACGCACTCGACGAAGTGCGCGCACTCGAGCCGCAGCGGCTCCTGCAGGGAGATCTTCGGGATCAGGATGTCGCCGTTGCGCACGGTGAGCGCGTCGCCGTACGAGACGACCTCGCCGACGCGGTCGACGCCCTTGTCGTAGATCTTGATCTTCTCGCTCGCCTCCATGTCGTCGAA
>JBAIWU010000108.1:0-7748 GCA_037917155.1 Candidatus Eiseniibacteriota bacterium | reverse complement strand
GGCGCTTCCCGCCGCGCTACCTCGAGGAGGCCGACGAGAGCGGCAACGCCTGCGGCGGCCACGACGGGCACGAGACCGTGTTCGTCGGCGAGGCCGCGCGCCGGGCGGGCCTCGGCGCCGAGGAGGTGGAGCGATGAGCCGCCGGCTTCGCGCCGCCGCGCTGGCCGCGGCGCTCGCGCTCGCGTCGTCGCCCACCGCGCAGGCGGGCCCGGAGTTCACGCCCGGCCCGGCGGGCAGGCTGGCGCTCGTGGGCGGCACGGTGCACACCGTGAGCGGGCCCACGATCGAGAACGGGACCGTGCTCGTCGAGGCCGGCCGCATCACCGCGGTGGGCGCGAACCTCGCGCCGCCCGCCGACGCGACCATCGTCGACTGCAGGGGCAAGCAGGTCTACCCCGGCTTCATCGCCGCGAACACGCAGCTCGGGATCGTCGAGGTCGAGACGGTCGAGGGCTCGAACGACGCGCGCGAGACGGGCAACGTCAACCCCAACATCCGCGCCGAGGTCATGTTCAATCCCGACTCCGACCTGCTGCCCGTGACGCGCATCAACGGCGTGACGAGCGCGCTCGTCGTGCCGGGCGGCGGCGCCGTGCACGGCACGTCGGCGCTCATGCACCTCGACGGCTGGACGCCGGAGGACATGACGCTGCGCGCGCCGGTGGGGCTGCACGTCGACTGGCCCAGCATGCGGCCGCAGCGCGGCTTCTTCGTCCGCCTGTCCGAGGAGGAGCAGGCGAAGGCGCGCGACGCGGCGATCGCCGCGATCCGGAGCGCGTTCGACGACGCGCGCGCCTACGAGACCGCGCGCGCGGCCGAGGGCAGGACCGGCGTGCCGCGCCACGACGCGGACGCGAAGTGGGACGCGATGCGCGCGGTGATCCGCGGCGAGGTGCCGGTGTTCTTCCATGCTGAGGCGGCGTCGCAGATCCGCGCCGTGCTCGACTTCGTGGGCGAGCAGAAGCTCAAGGGCGCCGTGCTCGTGGGCGGGCAGGACGCATGGCGGTTCGCCGACGAGCTCAAGCGCCGCGGGATGTCCGTGATCGTGGCGGGCACGCTGGCGCTGCCGGCCCGCATCGACGACGCCTACGACGAGGCGTTCACCGTGCCGGCGAAGCTGGCCGCGGCCGGCGTGCGCTTCTGCATCGCCGACGGCGGCGGCACCTTCTCGGCGGCGAACGCGCGCAACCTGCCGTACCACGCCGCCATGGCCGCGGCGTACGGGCTCTCGCGCGACGAGGCGCTCCGGAGCGTGACGCTCTACCCGGCGCAGATCCTCGGCGTGGGCGACCGGCTCGGCTCGATCGAGCCGGGCAAGATCGCGGACCTGCAGGTGACGGACGGCGATCCGCTCGAGGACTCGACGCTCTGCGAGCAGGTGTTCATCGGCGGGCGCGCGATCCCGATGGAGAGCCGGCAGACGCGGCTGTTCCACAAGTACGACTCGCGCCCGCGCGGCCCGCACGCGCGCCCGCGCTGACGGCGGCGCCCGCGAGGCGGTGACGGACGGGGGGCGCCGCCGGGCGCCCCCCGCTCGCGTCGGGCCCGGGCCGCGACCCGCCGCGTCGCCGGGGCGGGGTCTCCGGCGCCCGCCCTCAGGGGTCCGCCGATTTGGTCCGGCTGTGCCCGCGTTTGGCCAGGCTGTGGTGCCGGAACTGCTGGTACGACAGCGGACTACACATACTTTTTCATTCCCTTGACGCCCCGTTCGACCTACGCTCTTCCGGCCCCGAACTCCCGCGCCGCCCCGGCGCCTCCTGTTTCATGCCCGACAAGGGAGGGTCACGTGAAGAGTCGTTTCTCGATTCTGGCCGCCATCACCCTGCTCGCGCTGGCCGCGAGCGTCGCCGGCGCGGTGCCACGCCCGGCCGCGTGGGCGCCGCCGCACGGCGCGCAGCCCGCGAACGCCCTGGCCCCGGTCGCCGAAGACGACGCCGACATGCCCGCGCTGGGCGGCATGGACAAGGCGACGTACATGGAGGCGCGCGAGGCGTACTTCCGCCTGCGCTGGGACGCGCCGTTCGACGTGGCCTACAACGGCCGCCTCGAGGCGATCGCGCAGATGCGCAAGCAGCAGGGCCAGCTCGCCGCGTTCGCCGCGAACGCCTACTGGACGCCGATCGGGCCGTTCCCGATCCCGAACGGGCAGACGACGACGACCGCGACGCCCGTGAGCGGCCGCGTCAGCGCGATCGCGATCCACCCGGCCAACCCCAACATCGTGTACGTGGGCTGTGCGCAGGGCGGCGTCTGGCGCTCGCTCGACGGCGGCACGACGTGGACGCCGCTGTTCGACAACGCCGCGTCGCTCGCGATCGGCGCCCTGGCGCTCGCGCCCTCGAACCCGAGCATCCTCTACGTCGGCACGGGCGAGGCGAACCTCTCGGCCGACTCCTTCTTCGGCGTCGGCCTGTACCGCATCGACAACGCCGACACGTCGCCGACGCTCAACGGGCCGTTCAACCCGACGCCGCTCAACGACGTCATCGGCGCGAAGACGTTCACGGGCCGCTCGATCAGCCAGATCCTCGTGGACCCGGCCGACCCGGCGACGATCTTCGTGTCGACCTCGAGCGGCATCGGCGGCCTGAGCGCGGACGCCTACGGCGCCTCCCCGCCCGTTACGGCACTGCGCGGCATCTACCGCTCCACGAACGGGACGTCCTCGGCGCCCGACTTCTACAAGCTCACCGTGCTCAACCAGGGCAGCATCTCGCCCGACCAGACGGGCAACCGCATCATCACCGACATGGCCTACGACCCGACCGACGCGACGTCCAACACGATCGTGTGCTGGGTCTACGGCAACGCGGTCGCCGGCGACGGCGGCATCTGGCGCACGACGAACGCCAAGGCGGGAAGCCCCACGTTCGCGAACACGTTCACGACCACGGTGAGCAGCACCCGCGGCGCGTTCGCCGTGAACCGGGTCGCCGGCGTGACGACCATGGTCGTGACGACGGGTGAGGCGGCCACCGGCACGAGCTGCACGACCGGCAGCGGCTGCCTGCGCAAGTCGACCGACGGCGGCGTGACGTGGTCGGGCAAGCTCACGGGCGGCGGCGGCTTCTGCGGCGGCCAGTGCTGGTACGACCTGCCCGTCGCGATCAGCCCCACGGACCCGAACGTCATCCTGATCGGCGGCGCGGGCAACGGCACCTGCTCGCGCGTGTACGCCCGCTCGACCGACGGCGGCGCGACGTTCACGGGCGCCGGCGGCGCCGACGTCGGCCTGCACGCCGACGCGCACGCCATCGCGTTCGCGCCCTCGGACCCGACGGTCGTCTACGAGGGCAACGACGGCGGCATCTTCCGCTCGGCCGACGGCGGTGCCACGTGGACGAGCATCAACACCGCCGGCTTCAGCGCGACGCAGTTCCAGAGCGTCGCCACGCACCCGATCGACCCGAACTTCACGATCGGCGGCACGCAGGACAACGGCACGAACTGGTACAAGCCGAACGCGACCTGGACCCGCGCGGACTACGGCGACGGCGGTTTCGCGCTGATCGACCAGAACGCGATCGACAACACGAACGTCACGATGTACCACACGTACTACAATTCGACGAACGCGCTGCTGGCGATCGCGCGCGTCACCTCCACGGCGAGCGCGGTGGACGGCGGCTGGCTCGTGTACGGCTGCGGCGGCAACTTCAGCAACGGCATCGGCTGCGCGAACACGGTGCTGTTCTACGCGCCCATGGCGCTCGGGCCGGGCAACCCGAACACGGTCTACTACGGCAGCGACCGGCTGTACCGCTCGACGAACAAGGTCGTCAACATGAGCGTCGTCAGCCAGGCGCCCATCGCGTCCGGCGTCGCGATCAGCGCGATCGGCATCGCGCCGCAGAGCGACAACGTGCGCGTGGTGGGCCTGCAGAACGGCCAGGTGTGGCGGACCACGACCGGCTCGTCGACGCTGACGAACGTCAGCACCGGCCTGCCCGGCAAGTACGTCACCCGCATCGCCATCGATCCCACGAACGCCGACGTCTGCTACGTCACGGTCGGCGGCTTCGGCCTCGCGGCGGGCGCGCACGTGTGGAAGACGACGAACCTGTCGGCCGCCGCGCCGACGTGGACCCTCGCGGGGAACCTGCTCCCCGACGTGCCGGCCAACGCGATCGTGATCGACCCGCTGCAGACGACGCGGCTGTGGGTCGGCACGGACGTGGGCGTGTACACGTCCACAGACGGCGGCGCGACGTGGGCGCCGTACGTGACCGGCATGCCGATCGTGTCGGTGTTCGACATGTCGCTGCAGGGCCCCAACCGCATCCTGCGCGTGGCCACGCACGGCCGCGGGCTGTGGGAGCGCCTCGTGGACGCCCCGGTGGCGACCGAGCTGTCGCTGGTCGGCGCCGAGATCGTCGACGGCCACCCGCAGATGACCTGGTACTCGGCGGACGGCGCCAACGAGCGCATGAACCTCTACCGTCGCGCCGTACCCGGCGACTTCGAGCTGGTCGGGCCGGTCTATGCCGACGGCACGGGCATGATCACGTACACGGACGCCGCGGCGCTGCCGGGTCACAGCTACGAGTACCAGATCGGACTGTTCAACGGCGGCGTCGAGCACCGCACCGGCAACGTGTGGGTGGACGTGCCGCTGGGGCTGACGTTCGGCCTGCGGCGGCTCGCCGACACGGGCAGGGGCCCGATGCGGTTCGCGGTGACGCTGACCGCGGCCGCGCCGGCGAAGCTGGAACTGGTCGACGTGACCGGCCGCCTGGTCTCGAGCCAGGACCTCGCGGGCCTCGCGCCGGGCGAGCACCAGGTGACGCTGCAGGCGTCGGCGCGTCCCGGCGTCTACTGGGCCCGGCTCTCGCAGGCAGGCAAGATGGTCTCGACGAAGGTCGCGCTCGTGCGCTGAGCGCGTCCCCGAAGTCGGCCGCACGACGGGCCCCCGGCTCCGCGCCGGGGGCCCGCGCGTTGTAGGCTGTGCGCGACGCCGCGCGTCCGCGGCGATCGTTCCGCGAAGGAGACCACCGTGCCGACGTCGCCGTCCGCGGTCCGCGCCGCGCTGGGCAAGATCTCGCCCGAGGTGTTCCAGAACGTCATCGCGCCGCGCCTCGGCGCCGCGCGTCCCGAGGTGCTCGCCGGCCCGCGCGCGGGCCACGACGCCGCCGTCGTCAAGGTCGGCGCGGGCCGCGTGCTCTCGGTGACGACCGATCCGCTCTCGGTCATCCCGGCGCTCGGCCCGGCGCGCTCGGCGCGCATGGCCTGCCACCTGATCGCCTCCGACCTCTGGACCACGGGCATCCCGCCCGCGTACGCGAGCATCGACTTCAACCTGCCGCCGCACTTCGGCGACGACGCGTTCGCGGAGTACTGGGCGGCGATGAGCGACGAGTGGGCCGCGCTGGGCGTCGCGGTGGTGACCGGGCACACCGGACGCTACGAGGGCTGCGACCTCAGCATCATCGGCGCCGCGACGCTGATCGGCGTGGGCGACGAGGGCCGCTACGTGACGCCGGCCATGGCCGCGCCCGGCGACCGAGTGCTGCTCACGAAGGGCTGCGCGATCGAGACCGCGGCCGTGGCGGCCTCGCTCTGCCCGAAGCGCCTCGCCGCGCGCCTCGACGAGGCGGGCCTCGCGCGGCTGCGCGCGCTGGAGTCGCAGGTGAGCGTGGTCGCCGACTGCCGGGCGGCGTTGCGCGTGGGCGTGCGCGAGCGCGGCGTCACCGCGCTGCACGACGCCACCGAGGGCGGCGTGCTGGGCGGGCTCGTCGAGCTGGCACGCGCCTGCGGGCACGACCTGAGGATCGAGCGCGCGCACGTGCCGCTCGCGCCCGAGGTGCGGATCGCCTGCGAGGTGCTGGGCGTGGACCCGTACACGACGCTCGCCGAGGGCGCGCTGCTCGCGTGCGCGAAGCCGGCGCAGGCGCCGGCCGTGCTCGCGGCGCTGGCCGAGGAAGGCATCGTGGCCGCGGACGTGGGCGAGGTCATGAAGGGCAGCGGGCGCGTCTGGATCGCGGAGCCCTCGGGCGCCGTCAGCACGCTCGATGCGCCCGCGCCCGATCCGTACTGGGCGGCGTACGCCCGCGCGCTGCACGAGGGCTGGGAGTAGCCCGGCGGCGCGGCCCGGCCCCGGGCCGCGATCGCGCCCTTGACCCGTGCGGGTGCGGACGCGGTACCATTCTTGTGTCAGAACACGCACCACCCCCACCTCTGGCGCCCGCAGCGTCCCAAGCCCCGCCGAGGTCCCCCGATGCGCACGCCGGGAAGGGTGAGCGGAATCGCCGTGGCCGTGCTGCTCGCCACGGCCGGCGCCCCGCGTGCAGCGACGCAACTCACCTCGCCGGTGCCGTCCCAGTTCTTCGGGATCTGCCCGTGGCGCGTCACCGACTTCCCGCAGGTCCCGTTCGGCTTCATGGGGCACGCGGAGTTCAGCTGGCCCAAGGTCGAGCCCTCGCCCGGCGTGTTCGACTTCAGCATGTTCGAGGACTACGTCACCGACGCGATGCAGCACGGCCTGTGGGACTCGACGACGAACACCGTGCCCATGGCGATCACGCTCGGCCTGACGCCGATCTGGGCCGCCTCGGACACCACGAACTGCGGCCGCTCCGGCCCCGGGGGCACCGAGCAGTGCCCCGCGCCGCCCGCGAACCTGTCCGACTGGGGCACGTACGTACGCGCGCTCGTCGGGCACTTCGACGGCGGGGCGTGGCCGCACATCCAGTTCTACGAGCTGTGGAACGAGGCGGACGACCGCATCTGGTGGGCGCCGCCCCTCGCGCAGGAGTACTCGCTGCTGGTCACCATGGCGGACACCGCCTACGCGATCGTCCACACGGACCCGGTCTCGCAGCTCCTGACGCCCTCGGTGGCCGGCACGATCGACCACCAGGCGAGCTGGATGGCGACGTACCTGCAGGCGGGGGGCGCGCAGTACGCCGACGCGGGCGCGTACCACGGCTACCTCGGCGACCACAACGTGACGCCGTTCCCCATGCCCGAGGCCGACGTGCTCGAGGGCTCGCCGATCACGAAGGCGGTGCGCATGCGCGCGGTGTTCGACACGTGCGGCATGGCGGGCAAGCCGATGTACGAGACCGAGGGCAGCTGGGGCGACACGACCGTGACGGACTCCGTGACGCAGGCGGCGTGGCTCTCGCGCTACATGCTGCTGCAGGTGGGCGAGCGCGACAGCACGAACCTGCAGCTCGCGGCGTGGTTCGCGTGGACGGACTCGGCGTTCGGCTGGGGCACCCTCGAGCACGCGAACGGCGCGCCCAACATGGCGGCGCGCGCGTGGGCGGCCGTGTACGAATGGGCCGTGGGCGCGCGCGTGCCCAACCCCGCCAGCGGCGACTCGGTGACGGGCACGTGGACGCTCACGCTGCACCGCCCGGGCGGCTACGTGGGCAAGGCGGTCTGGAACGTGAACGGCCCCGCGACGTGGCAGCCGGGCCCGGGCTTCACGCGCTACCGCACGCTCGACGGCCAGACCATCCCCATCGCTTCGGGCGACCTGGTGCCCATCGGCGCCTGGCCGGTGCTGGTCGAGGAGGGGGCGTTCACGAACTCGGTGCCGCCGCCCGCGCCGGCGAGGCGCTACGCGCTGCGCGCGTGGCCCTCGGTCACGGCGGGCGCGACGCGGCTCGCGTTCGGCGCGCCGCTCGCGGGACCGGGCCGCGTGACGATCTGGGACGTGGGCGGGCGCATGGTGCGTGCGCTCGCGGTGCCGCCGTTGTCGAGCGCGACGCTGTGGGACGGGCGCGGCGCGTCCGGCCGCGCCG
>JBAIWU010000107.1:0-4385 GCA_037917155.1 Candidatus Eiseniibacteriota bacterium | reverse complement strand
GCACCGGCGCGAGCGCGAGCGCAAGGTGCTCGCGGCGCTCGAGCAGGGCGGGGGCGCACCCGCGGAGCTCGTGCCGCGCGTCTACGCGGACACGCCACGCGAGCTGTGGGGCTGGGCCGAGCGCTCGCTGCTCGCCCACCTGCTGTGGCTGGAGGCGCGGGGCGAGGCCGCGCGCGAGGGCGACCGCTGGCGGCGTCGGTAGGCGCGGTTCCCCCGCGGGCGAGTCCCGTGCCGGCCGCCCCCGCGGGTGGGTGCTAGCCTCAGGCTGCTGGTTGCCCCCGGTTCGCGCGCCGGCGCGCGGTCCCGGCCGGCGGAAGCGGCCCGTCGCTCGCGCCCACGAGGATGAACGGGCCCTTCCGACCCTTCGAGCGGAGGCCGCCCATGTCCCGCTGGATCCTCGTCGTCGCCCTCGCGCTGCTGTCCGCGCCCGGCGCCCGGGCGGCGAGCCCGACCGCGTACGACGACTCGATCGCGACGGCGCTGCGCGCGCGCGATCCGCGCGCCGAGTCGCTGTTCGCGGACGCCAACCGGGCGCGCGAGCGGAGCGACCTCAGCGCCGCGGTGGATGACTACGGCCGCGTCGTGCAGCGCGTGCCCGACTGCTGGCCGGCATGGCGGCGACTCGCCCTCGTGAACCTCGACGCCGGCCGGCGGGGCCTCGCGATCCAGCAGCTGCAGTGGCTCCTCGAGCGGGACTCCTCCGGCTACACGCTCGGAGCCCTCGCCCGCGCGCTGTCCGAACCTGTCGACGACGAGCAGCCGACGGCGGAGCAGCTCGAGCTCGCGAACCGGTTCGTCGAGCGCGCGGTGGCTGCGGATCCAGGGGACGTCTCGGCCAGGTACACGCAGTGGGCGGTCGGGTTCAGGCGAAAGGATATGGCCCAGATGCGGCAGGGCGCGCAGGCGCTGGTCGGTTTGGAGCCCGACTCGGCAGGCTCGTGGTGGGCGATGTTCACGTTCGGTATCGTCGCGCACGACGAGCGGCTCGCGACCTCGGCGCTCGAGCGGGCGCAGCGGCTCGGGCTGCCGTCGGAGAACGTGGAGGTCAGCCGCCGGCTGCTGGCCGAGGAGCGGAAGCGGCGCCTCGAGCGCGATGCGGCGTGGATCGCGGGCGGCGCCGTGGCGGGCTGGCTCGTGCTGTTCGGGATCCTGTTGGCCGCGGGACTCGTCCTGAGCCGCGCCACACTGCGCGCGGTCGAGCGCGGCCCCGTGGAGACGGGCGCCCGGCCCGAGGGCACGGTCGCGCTGCTGCGGCGCACGTACGCCGCGGTCCTCTGGCTGTGCTGCGCGTTCTACTACGCCTCGATCCCGATCGTGATCCTGCTGCTCCTCGCGGCGGGAGGCGGGGTCATCTACTTCCTGCTCCGGTTCGCCCACACCCCGGTCCGGCTGCTGCTCATGGTGGCCGTCGGCACGGCCGTGTCGGTGTTCGCCGTGGTGCGGGGGACGTTCTCGCGCGCGCGCGAGGGCGATCCTGGCCAGCGCTTGGACCTCGAGGCGCACCCGCGGCTGCGCGCCCTGCTCGACGAGGTCGCGGCGAGGATCGGCACCCGGCCCGTGGACAACGTCTACCTGACGCCCGACGCGGGCGTGGCGGTCATGGAGCGGGGCGGCGTCGGCCGGCAGCTCCGCGGGAGCGCCGAGCGCTGCCTGATCCTCGGCATCGCCGTGCTCGACGGCATGACGCGGCGGCAGCTCGAGGCCGTGCTCGCGCACGAATACGGGCACTTCATCAACCGCGACACCGCGGGCGGCGGCTTCTCGTTCTCGGTGAGGCTGGCGCTGATGGACACCGCGCACCGGCTCGCGCGCGGCGACGCCGCGAACTGGTTCAACCCGGCGTGGCTCTTCGTGAGCGGTTTCTCCGTGGTGTTCATGCGCATCTCGCAGGGCGCGTCGCGCCTGCAAGAGGTCCTCGCCGATCGCTGGGCCGCCCTGGCCTACGGCGCCGGCGCGTTTGCCGACGGCCTGCGTCACGTCGTCGCCGCGTCGGTCCGGTTCGAGGCGTGGGCGGACGCCACCGTCAATGCCGCCCTCGAGGCGAAGCGGCCGCTCGTGAACCTCTACCGGGAAGCCGTGGAGCTCCCCGCCGACCGACGCGCCGAGCTCGCCGCGCGCGTCGCGGCCGAGCTCGCGCGTGCGCCCGGGGCCTACGACAGCCACCCGTCGCCGGTCCAGCGGATCGAGTGGGTAGGCCGTATCGAGGCGCCGGTCGCCCCGCCGGCGGACGATCGCGAGGAGGCATGGGCCCTGCTGGCGGACCGGGAGGCGATCGAGGAGGGCATCACGGCGGGCCTGCGCACGGCCATCGAAGCCGTCCACGGGGTGAAGTTCGCGACGGCGGAGTAGGAGGCCACGGGGTGGCCGGTGCCGGGGAGAGGCGCTAGGTTTGCCGCGTCATCCTCGCGCGCATGCACGCATCGTCCCGGGGATGACGGAGGCCCGGCCCGCGCGGCCACGTCACCGGGAGGGAGGTGCGCATGCAAACGCTCGTCGTCATCGCAACCGGCATCGTCGCGGGCTGGCTCGCCGGCCTGCTCATGAAGGGCCGCGACTACGGGTTCTTCGGCAACCTCACGCTGGGGCTGATCGGCAGCCTCGTGGGTGGCGGCGTCATGCAGGCGCTCGGGTTCGACGCGCCCGAGGACTGGTGGCGGCACGGCATCGTGGCGCTGCTCGGCGCCATGCTCGTGCTGGGCGTCGCGCGCCGGCTCAAGCCCGTTTCGCGCGGGGCCCGCAAGGTGCTCGGCGAGGCGGGGGCGATCGCCGACATCGAGGCGCAGTTCAAGAAGATCGGCGGCCTCGAGCGGCGGGTGATCGAGCACATCAAGGCGCACGCTACCCGGCCGCGCGACACGAACAAGGCCTTCGAGGAGCAGATGACGTTCGGCCAGCGCGTAGCCGACCAGGTCGCGGCCTTCGGCGGGAGCTGGACCTTCATCGGCATCTTCATGCTCCTGATGCTCGTGTGGATGAGCATCAACAGCTCGCTGCGCAAGCCGTTCGATCCGTACCCGTTCATCCTGCTCAACCTGGTGCTCTCGTGCCTCGCGGCGCTACAGGCGCCCGTCATCATGATGAGCCAGAACCGCCAGGCCGCGAAGGACCGGCTCATGGCGACGAACGACTACGAGGTCAACCTGCGGACCGAGATGGACCTCGCCAAGCTGCACGCGCGCTTCGACGAGCTGCGCGAGCAGCAGTGGGCGCAGCTCGTGGAGATGCAGCGCCAGCAGATCGAGCTGCTCGAGCGCCTCCTGCGCGAGCGCGAGGCGGGCGGCGAGACGGGGGCGTGAGCGTCGGGCGGATGCCGGGTATTGACGCGTTCGCGGCGTCCGGCCTACCGTACGCGCGCTTCCCCGGGGTCCGCAGCCCTTCAGCCCAAGGAGGAAACATGCGAGTCGTTCGTACGTTGTCCCTGGTCGTCCTCGCGGCGCTCGCGTTCGGCGCCACCGGCGCGTTCGCGGCGGAGGAGGCCAAGCCCGTCCAGCTGGCGCTGTTCAATCCCGTCCAGGTCTTCCCCGAGAAGGAGTCGATCGCGGGACTGCGCATCAACCTGATCTACGGCGTCAACCAGAACATGACCGGGCTCGACTGGGGGCTCGTCAACCACGTGCGCGGGGACGCCTTCGCGTGGCAGGTGGGCGGCGTCGGCTACGTGGAGAAGAACTTCACGGGCTGGCAGTACACGTACGTCAACATCGTGAAGGGCGACATGACCGGCTTCCAGTGGGGGTTCTTCAACCAGGCCGGGAACGGGCACGGGTTGCAGCTCGGGTTCGTCAACAACACCACGAGCATGCGCGGCCTGCAGGTCGGTGTCGTCAACATGACGCAGACCATGCACGGGCTGCAGATCGGCGTCGCGAACATGATCCAAAAGGGCAAGACGCCCTTCCTGCCGATCGTGAACTGGTCGCAGTAGCCTCCCTCGCACGCTGGCAGGGCCACGGGGCCCGGCCGCATCGCGCGGCCGGGCCCCGTGCGTGCACCGGAGGCCGGGGCCTGCGCGGGCGCGGCGCGTGACGCGCGCCGGCCGGCGGACTTCAGGCCGCGAGCAGGCCCTCGATGTCGGCGGAGGTCTCCTCGGGCGCGAGCACGTGCGTCACGCGCTCGCCCTCCTCGAGCGGCGCGTCCGGCGCGTCAGGTACGCGCACGATCACGCCGTCGGGGCCGGTGCCCAGCTCGCGGCACACGGGCCGCCTCAGGTCCGCCGGGTTCGGCGAGACGCTGAGCAGCAGCCGGCCGCCCGCGGTCCGCATCATCGTGCCGGCGGGGTAGAGTCCCATCGTCTGCGCCAGGGCCCAGAGCACGGCGCGGTCGAAGTGCGGGCTCTCCCGGCCCAGCAGGAGCCGCAGCGCCTCGTGCGCCGTGAGCGGCCGGCG
>JBAIWU010000106.1:0-9975 GCA_037917155.1 Candidatus Eiseniibacteriota bacterium | reverse complement strand
CCCGGGCCGAGGCGGCGCGGGCCGCGGCACTCGATCCGCTCCTGCCCGAGGCGCGCTACCTCGCGGGCCTGTGGGCGTGGCGCGACGGCGACCGCGCCGCGGCGCGCGCGGCGTTCGAGGGGGCGATCGCGATCGACTCGGCGTGGGCCCAGCCGGCGCTCGCGCTCGTGCGCCTGCAGCTGCCCGGCTCACGCCCCGACTCGCTGCCCACGACCTACCTCGAAGGCGTGCGCCGCGTCGCCATGCTGACGACCGCGGACCGGCCCAAGCCGGAGGAGGAGGCCGTGAACGACACGCCCGCGGGGCTCTACGGCAAGGAGGCGCCGTCGATGGTGGTGCCCGACTCGGTGCGCGACGCGATGCGGCTGACGCGCCCGCTCAAGCTCATCGTCACGGTGCTCGTGGACGAGCGGGGCCGGCCGACGCTGAGCGACCTGCCGTACCTCCCGCCCGAGCGCTTCCCCGAATCCGTGCTGCGCAAGGTGATGGCGGACGCCGCCTCGTGGCGGTTCCGGCCGGCGACCCGGTTCGGCCGGCCCGTGAAGGCCTGGATCTCCGTGGAGTACATGATCTACCCCCGTACCTGAGCGCGGCGCGCGCCCAGCAAGGAGCCGACGTGGCACGACCGAAGCGCATCGCAGTCATTCCCGGCGACGGCATCGGACCCGAGGTGGTGCGCGAGGGCCTGCGCGTGCTCGAGCGCGTCGCGGCGCTCGAGGGCTTCGCGTACGAGACGACGCCCTACCCGTTCGGCGCCGAGCACTACCTGCGCACGCAGGAGGTGCTGCCCGACGCCGCCTTCGAGGAGATCCGCGGGCACGATGCCGTGCTCCTGGGCGCGATCGGCGATCCCCGGATGCCGGCGGGCTTCCTCGAGTTCGGCATCGTCGCGCGGCTGCGCTTCGGCCTCGACCTGTACGCGAACCTGCGGCCGGTCAAGCTCTACGACGCCGCGCTCACGCCCCTGAAGGACAAGGGCCCCGAGCACCTCGACTTCGAGGTCGTGCGCGAGAACACCGAGGACGCGTACGCGGGCATGTGGGGCCAGTTCAAGAAGGGCACGCCCGACGAGATCGCGACGCAGGAGATCCTGTTCACGCGCAAGGGCGTCGAGCGCGTGATCCGGTTCGCGTTCGAGCGCTGCCGCGCGCGGGCGCGCCGCCGCAAGCTCACGCTCCTCACCAAGGCGAACGCGATCCGCGCGATGGAGCTGTGGACGCGCACGTTCGCCGAGGTGGGCGCCGAGTACCCCGACGTCACGCGCGAGCACCAGTACATCGATGCGGCCTGCATGTACGTCGTGACGCAGCCCGAGCAGTACGACACGGTCGTCACGAGCAACATGTTCGGCGACATCTTCACCGACCTCGGCGCCGCCCTCGTGGGCGGCCTCGGGATCGCGGCGAGCGCCAACCTGCACCCCGGGCAGGTGAGCCTGTTCGAGTCGATCCACGGCTCGGCGCCCGCGTTCGCCGGGCAGAACCGTGCCAACCCGCTGGCCACGATCATGGCGGTCTCCATGATGCTCGAGTACCTGGGCCAGCCGATGGCGGCGGCGCGCGTCGAACAGGCCGTCGTGCGGCTGCTGCGGTCGCGGAAGCTGCCCAACCTCGGCATGGACTCGGGCTTCGGGACCGACCGCGTCGGCGCGATGGTGCTCGAGGAGCTGGAAGTGGCTCCGGCCGGGCGCTGAGGCCCGCGGGGCCAATCCGGCCCCGGGCCGGCGCCGTTCACGCGGCCGTTTCGCGGACGACACGAAGACTTGTCTTGGCAGCCCCGGGCTCACGCGGGATAGTCCGCCCGTTGACGCGCGACGCGGCTCGTCCGCCTGACCACCCCTCGGCAGGCGATCCGAGCGCGCGCGGGTTCCGGCTATCCATCCGGCACTCGACCGATAGGACATCCCTAGCCACCGAACGGTCCCCCGCACGCTCGGTCGAGACGAGATCATGGCCCGACGTGACGCATTTCCTCTGGCCCCCGGCATCGCCGTGCCTGCCCGCACGGCCCGCCCCCGCTCCATCACCGCCGCTCCCGTCCGCGCGCAGCTGGCGCTGCTCCGCTTCGCGCTTCCGCGCACGACGCCGGGAATCGTGGCGGTCTTCAACGAGCAGGGCGCACTCGTGCGCACCGTGCTTTCGGGCGAGCTCGCGGCGGGCGAGCACGCCTGCGCCTGGGACGGACGCGACGACGCGGACGTGCCGGTGCCGCCGGGGAGCTACACGGTCCGGCTCGAGGTGGCCGGAAGCGCGCTGACGTCGCGGCGCGTCGTGATCGGCTGATTACCGCGCTGCTCGACGCGCCGGCGTCCGCGAGGGCGCCGGCGCGTCGCGTTCGCGGCGGCTACTCGCTGTTCTCGTGGCCGGGCGAGAGGAAGCGCTCGACCCAGCGGTAGCCCTCGAGCACGATCAGGGCGAAGACGGTGCCGATCACGGCGAGGGCGTACGCGTGCACGCCCACCGAGACGCCGATCGCGGCCACCATCCAGACGCTCGCCGCGGTCGTGAGCCCCGCGACGTAGCCCTCGTGCCGCATGATGCTGCCCGCGCCGAGGAAGCCGACGCCCGTCACGACGCCGTGCGCGATGCGCGAGGCGTCGAGGCTGTGGCCGCCGAACGCCGCATAGGCGTACGACGTCGTGAGGCAGAACATCGTCGAGCCCAGGCACACGAGCACGTGCGTCCGCAGCCCCGCGGGCTTGCGTCCCATCTGCCGCTCCCACCCCACGAGGGTGCCGAGCAGCAGGGACAGCGACATCGGAATGAGATCGTGCAACACGTCTTCCATGACGCCTCCGGGAGTCTGTCGGCGCGATCATGGCGCACGCACCGCGGCGCGGCAACCGCGAATGCGCGCGCCCCGCGGCTCAGCGGCGCTGGAAGCGGGCGGGCCTCTTGTCGAGGAACGCCTGCAGGCCCTCGTGCATGTCCTCGCTCGCCGCCACGATGCCGAAGCGCCCGCTCTCGAACCGCAGGCCCTGCTCGAGCGGCAGGCTGCCGCCCCGCACGACGCTCTCGATCGCGGCCTGGACGGCCAGCGGCCCGTTCTTGAGGATCGCCTGCGCGAGCTTCTCGGCCTCCGGGAGCAGCTCGGCCTGCGGCAGGACCCGGTTCACGAGCCCGATGCGGTACGCCTCGTCGGCCTTGATGCTGCCCGCGGTGAGGATGAGCTCGAGCGCGCGGCCCTGCCCCACCAGCCGCGGCAGCCGCTGCGTGCCGCCGTAGCCGGGGATGATGCCGAGCTTGACCTCGGGAAGCCCCATGACCGCGTTGTCCGACGCGAGGCGGATGTGGCAGGCCAGGGCCAGCTCGCATCCGCCGCCGAAGGCGAAGCCATTGATCGCGGCGATCGTCGGCTTCGGGCTGTCCTCGAGCAGCCCGACCACCTGCTGGCCGAAGCGCGAGATGTCCTCGGCCGCGGCGGGTCCGAGCGGCTGCAGCTCGCCGATGTCGGCGCCGGCGATGAAGGCCTTCTGGCCGGCGCCGGTGACGATGAGGGCGCCCTGCGCGGGGTCGGCCACGAACGCGCGCACCGCGAGCCCGATCTCCTCGAGGGAGGCGCGGTGGATGGCGTTCATCTTGTCGGGCCGGTTCACGATCAGCACCGTCACGGCGCCGCGATTCTCGACCAGGATGTGCTGGTAGGTGGTGGTGGTCGTGCTCATGGAAGGTCCCCACGGGATGACGGACGAGGGTGGCGGACAGCGGAGCCTGAAGGATGCGCGAGTATAGGCAGCCGCTCCGGGGCGCGCCAACCCGGCCCCGCGCCCCGGGACGCGCGGCGCCTGCCCTGCCGGCGCGGGAACCGATACACTGCCGCGCGTCGATCGACCGCTTCGCGAGGGAACGCTTGTCGAGTCCACGCTCCGCCCGACGCCGCGGCGGCCCGCTGCGCCGGGTCCGCCGGATCGCGCTGCTCGCGCTGGCCGCGCTCGCGGCCATCGTGGCGTGGGCGTGGGCGCGCGCGCAGCTCGTCGACGTCGACGCGCTCGCGACGCGCAACCCCGGCGCGACCGCGATCATGCTCCAGCGGGCGCGCGAGGCCGCGGCGGCCGGGCGGCGCTGGCGCCCGCAGCGGCACTGGGTGCCCTACGAGCGCATCTCGCCGCACCTCCGCCGCGCCGTGCTCATCGCGGAGGACGACGCGTTCTTCTCCCACGACGGGCTCGACTGGAACGAGATCCGCGCGAGCGCGCGCCGCGACCTCGAGGCGGGCCGGATCGTGCGCGGCGGGAGCACGATCACGCAGCAGCTCGCGAAGAACCTGTGGCTCGGCACGTCGCGGTGGCCGCTGCGCAAGCTCGAGGAGGTGTTCCTCGCGATCCGGCTCGAGCACGCGCTCGGCAAGAAGCGCATCTTCGAGCTCTACCTGAACGTGATCGAGTGGGGCGACGGGGTCTTCGGCGCCGAGGCGGCGGCGCAGCGCTGGTACCAGACGTCGGCCTCGGCGCTCGACGCGCGCCAGTCCGTGCGCCTCGCGGCCGTGATCATCAACCCCCGCCGCTACTCGCCCGTGGAGCCGCCGCGCCGCATCCAGCGCCGCGTGCGCCTCATCGCGAGCCGCATGCGCCGGCGCGGCGAGCTGAGCGAGTCCGACTGGCGCGACGTGATCGGGCTGCCGGCCGCGGACACGTCGGTCGCGCCGCCCGTGGACACGGCGGCGACGGGCGCGGGGGTCGACTCGGCGGACTCGGTTCGCTGAGTGCGGCGGCGGCCGGGCACGCCGGGGCGCGTCAGGCGCCCAGCGCGGCCTTGACCAGGCGCGAGACGGTGCTGCCCTCGGCGCGGCCCTTGACCTGCGCCATCACGGCGCCGATCACCCTGCCCATGTCCTTCGGGCCGGCCGCCCCCGTCGAGGCGACGGCCTGCTTCACGATCTCGGCCAGCGCCGCCTCGTCGATCGCGGCGGGCAGGTAGCGCTGCGTGACCGCGATCTCGCGCTCCTCGGAGGCGTTCAGCTCGGGGCGGCCGATCTTCGTGTTGGTCTCGATGGTCTCGCGGCGCTTCTTGACGTAGCGCTGGAGCACCTCGATCTCCTCGTCGGCCGAGAGCGTCACGTCCTTGGGCCTGGCGGTCTTCGCCTCCATGAGAGCCGCCTTCAGCATGCGCAGCGTGCTCAGCGTGTCGGCGTCCTTCTCCTTCATCGCCTTCACCATGTCGGCCTGAAGGCGCTCCATGACGCTCGGGCTCATCCGCATCCTCCTCGCTCGTCATCCCCCGGCCCCCGGCCGGGCGGGTGTGCCGCCGCACGGGGGATTGCAGTCGGCGGCACTCTAGCATGGCCTTCCGGACGCCGCGGGGCGCCGCCGGGGTGCGGGCGCGTCGGCGCGTCACAGGACCGGATTCGCATGTGGGAATGACCGATCGGCGCCTCGGCGCGGAGGCGCCCGCCCCGGGGAGTTCGATGGAGGGGTGAATGGCGCTTCACTTCCCCCGGTCGCGCAAGTAGATTCGTCTCACGGAGCACCGCAAGGTCGACCGTCGCGCGCACGGGTCCACCGCGCATTCCTGTCCGCTCTCGTTCACTCCCATCGCGCGAACCCTCCCCACCCTCTGCGCTGGAGTGGCTCCCCATGACCGATCGGATTCTCGTCTGTGATGACGACATCGGCGTGCGCGGCGTCCTCAGCCGCCTGCTCGCGCACCACGGCTTCCGCGTTCGCACGGTGGAGTCGGGCCTGCAGGCCATCGACGAGATCTGCAACAACACCCCGGACCTGCTGCTGCTCGACGTGAGCATGCCCGGGATCGACGGCATCGAGGTGTGCCGACGCGTGCGCGCCATGGAGGGCTTCGACCTCCTGCCCATCGTGCTCATCACCGGGCTCACCGACTCGGCGTCGCGCATCCGCGGCCTCGAGGCGGGCGCGGACGACTTCACGAGCAAGCCCATCGAGCCGGAGGTGCTCATCGCGCGCATCCGGTCGCTGCTGCGCGTCAAGCACGTGACCGACCAGCTCGAGCGCACCGAGAACGTGATCTTCGCGCTCGCGCGCACGGTCGAGGCACGCGACGCGTACACGGACCGCCACCTCTGGCGGCTCGCCGAGTACAGCCGCGCCATGTCGGACGCGCTCGGCCGTTCGCCGGCCGACGCGCGGTACGCCTGGTACGGGGGCCTGCTCCACGACATCGGCAAGATCGCGATCGATCCGGTCGTGCTCAGCAAGCCGGGCTCGCTGACGCGCGAGGAGTTCGAGGAGGTCAAGCGGCATCCCGGCGTCGGCGCGTCCATCGTGTCCTCGATGCGCTTCTCCCCGATCGTCGCCCCCATCGTGCTCCATCACCACGAGCGCTGGGACGGTGGCGGCTATCCCGACGGCCTGGCGGGCGAGAACATCCCGCTCGCGGCGCGCATCGTCGCGGTCGCGGACGCGTACGACGCGATGACGACGGACCGGCCGTACCGCCTCGCGCTCGAGCCCGCCGAGGCGGAGCGCCGCCTGCGCGCCGGCTGCGGCGAGCAGTTCGACCGCGGGATCGTGGACGTCTTCACCGACCTCATCCGCCACGACGAGCTGCCCCGTCCCGAGGGCCGGCACAACTGGCTGCGCGTGGCGTCCTGACGCGACGCCGGCGCGCGGCGGCGCCGGCCGTCAGCGTCCGGGAATCGGCACCTCGATCCCCGCGGTGACGATGACGTTGTCCACCGACGTGAAGTCGAAGCGGCTGTTGCGCTCCACGCCGAGGCGCACGATGCGCCACTTCGCGTCCACCGCCCAGCCCAGCGTGCGCCGGCTCGCCGGCGCGAGCGTGAACTGCAGCCAGTCGTTGCGCTCGGTCGCGAGCCGCACCCGCACCGGCACGACCCACAGGCCGCCCGCGCGCGGGTCGCGAACCAGCGTGACGCCCGCGAAGTCGTACGAGCCCCAGTACACGTCGGCGCCGGCGTCCCACGTCCACAGCGTGCTGTCCGCGAAGACGATCGGCCCCACCTCGCCGCGGGCCACCCAGCTGCGGCACACGACCTGCTCGGTGCCGAGCCAGTAGCGTTCGTCGTCGAGCTCGTGGCGCCACTGCGCCGTGTACACCGAGCGGCGCGCGTCGCGCAGGTGCAGGCCCACCTCGGGGCGGAACTGGTCGCCCGGTCCGTTGAAGTCCCAGTACTCGAGCTGGACGTGGAACGGCCCCGGCGCGACGTAGACGATCTCGTCACGCATGTCGCGGCCGTTGTCGAACGACCAGTACCGGAACTGCGCCCCGGCGACGGGCGCCGCCGCGGCGGGCCCGGCCGAGATCGCCGCCGTCGCCGCGAGCCCCGCGATCGCGAGCAGCCTGTGCGCGGCCCTCACGCGGGCACCCGGTCCGACGGTCCGCGCCGGGGGCGCATCGTCCCCGTCACCCAGCGGAACCACGCCCACACGAACAGCGACGCCGTCCGCAGGATCGTGTTGAGCGCGCCGTAGAGCGGATAGACGAGCAGCACGTCGGGCCGCGTGCGACGGCGCCGCCCCGGCGGACGGATCACCCACCAGGGGAAGGTCTCGAACGCCAGGTACAGCAGGTACATGACGACCCCCCAGAACCGCATGCCGGGCGTGACCAGGATCACGACGATGGACCACAGCTTCAGCGGATCGCTCACGACCGTGTAGAGGTTGTACGCCATCTCGTAGCGCAGGCGCCAGCTCGAGGAGCGCCGGAACAGCAGCCGGATCATGTTCGCGAGCTGGTGGTAGAGGCCGGGATACCAGCCGAGCAGCCGCTGCCGGAACCACTCGCCCCAGCGCGACGGCGCCACGGTCCACACGGGCTCGTCGGCGAACACGACGCGCTTGCCCTCCATCAGGTGGATGAGCGTGCGCTGGAGGTCCTCGCCCTGGAAGACGCACGTGTGCCGATGGTGCAGCGCGTCGAGGTCCGCGGTCCGGAACAGCCCGATCGCGCCCGACACGCAGCTCACGGACTGCGTGACGTCGTGGAAGCGCTTGCCGATCTCCATGCTCTTCGCGTACTCGTAGCGCTGCAGCGCGCCCAGGAAGTTGTTGCCGCGCGAGCCGTCGCGGTTGCGGCGGTCGGGCAGCACGAGGAACGCGACCGCGTCGGCGAACCCGTCGGTGATGAGAGAGGTGGGCAACCGCGCGCCTCCGAGCCGCGTGTCGTCGTCGAGCAGCAGCACGAGCGGCGTTCGCACGCGGTGGATCGCGAAGTTGATCGCGGAAGCCTTGCCCTTGCTGCGCTCGAAGCGGTGCACCTCGCAGCCCAGCTCCTTCGCGATCCCGCTCGTGCCGTCGGTGCTGCCGTCGTCCACCACCATCACGTGGACGCCCGGGTGCGTCCGGCGGAGCTCCCCGATCGTCACCGGCAGCACGGTCGCGCCGTTCCTGCAGGCGATGACCGCCGTGACCTGCCTCGGGTCCGAGACGAAGTCGCGGGTCTCCGCCCGTCCGAGCAGCTCGATCAGCAGCTTGACGAAGTCCACGAGCGCGCAGAAGAGCACCGCGAACACGAGCCGGTCGGCGAGCCCGCCGGGCCAGCGCAGGCCGTCGAGCGCGGCGCCGAAGCCCGGCAGCAGGAGCGACCACGGGTTCATCGCGCCGCTCCGCGCCGCGCGCGCCCCGACGCGCCGGTCCCCTTGACCCTCCCGGAGCGCGTGCCTACGCTCGCGGGCCAGCGTCCATGGCTCCAGGGGAGGTACGCGTGAACCGCGAAGAACGACTGGCCGAGCTGCGCCGGCGCCGCGAGCAGGCGCAGGCCGGCGGCGGCGCCGAGCGCATCGCGAAGATCCACGCCCGCGGCCGGCTGACGGCGCGCGAGCGCATCGAGCTGCTGTTCGACCCGGGCTCGTTCGTCGAGATCGGGACGTACGTGACGCACCGCTGCGCGGACTTCGGCATGGCGGACCGTCGCATCACCGGCGACGGCGTCGTGGCCGGCTGGGGCCTCGTGGACGGCCGGATGATCTACTGCTTCGCGCAGGACTTCACCGTCTTCGGCGGCACCATGAGCGAGGCGAACGCGAAGAAGATCTGCGCCATCATGGACCTCGCAATGGACAACGGCGCGCCCGTCGTGGGCCTGAACGACTCCGGCGGCGCCCGCATCCAGGAGGGCGTGATCTCGCTGGGCGCCTACGCGGACATCTTCCTGCGCAACACGCTCGCCTCGGGCGTCGTGCCGCAGGTCTCCGCGATCCTCGGCCCCTGCGCGGGCGGCGCCGTGTACTCGCCCGCGATCACCGACTTCACGATCATGGTCCGGGACACGAGCCACATGTTCGTGACCGGCCCCGAGGTCATCAAGGCGGTGACCGCCGAGGACGTGACCTTCGAGGACCTCGGCGGCGCGATGACCCACAACACGAAGAGCGGCGTGGCGCACTTCGCGGCCGCGGACGACGCCGACGCGATCCGCCACACCAAGCGGCTGCTCTCCTTCCTGCCCAGCAACAACGCCGAGGACCCGCCGCGCCGGCCGTGCGCCGACCCGGTCGACCGCCGCGCCCCGGAGCTGGCGACGCTGGTGCCCGAGTCGCCGGACAAGCCCTACGACATGAAGGAGCTCGTCCGCCACGTGGTCGACGACGGGGACTTCTTCGAGGTCCACGAGCACTTCGCGGGCAACATCATCGTGGGCTTCGCCCGCCTGAACGGCCGGCCGGTCGGGATCGTGGGCAACCAGCCCCGCGTGCTGGCGGGCGTGCTCGACATCGATTCCTCGGTCAAGGCCGGACGGTTCGTGCGCTTCTGCGACGCGTTCAACATCCCGCTCGTCACGTTCGAGGACGTGCCCGGCTTCCTGCCCGGCACGCGGCAGGAGTGGGGCGGGATCATCCGGCACGGCGCCAAGCTGCTCTACGCCTACTGCGAGGCGACCGTGCCCAAGCTCACCGTGGTCGTGCGCAAGGCCTACGGCGGCGCCTACGACGTCATGTCGAGCAAGCACATCCGCGGCGACTACAACGTCGGCTGGCCCAGCGCCGAGATGGCGGTCATGGGGGCGGACGGCGCCGTGAACATCCTGTACCGCGAGGAGC
>JBAIWU010000105.1:0-2926 GCA_037917155.1 Candidatus Eiseniibacteriota bacterium | reverse complement strand
GGCGCCGCGCCGCGGCGCTGGCACGACGCGCACGAGCTCCGCGCGTTCGAGCGGCCCGCGTTCCTGCGCGACGCCTCGGTGCGGTGGCTGGTGCCCGATCCCGGCACGGGCGCCGCGCCGGCGTTCCTCGAGGCCGGCTGGAACCGGGCCGCGCCGGGTGGCGCGCTCGAGAACCCGGCCGCGCTGCCGCGCGCGCGCGCGGTGCCGCGCGTGCTCGCGCTGCCGGGCGACGCGCAGGTGTGCGAGGCGCTCCTGCACCCGGCGTTCGCGCCCGAGGGGTTCGCGCTCACGACCGAGCGCGAGGCCGAGGGCGACTACGCCGCGCCGGAGAGCGTGCGCATCGGTTGGCGCGAGGACGCACCCGACCGAGTGGCGCTCGACGTCGCCTCACCGGCGCGCGCGTTCGTCGTGCTCGCCGACGCGTGGTTCCCGGGCTGGCGCGTGACGATCGACGGCGCGCCCGCGGCGCTCCGCCGCGTCGACTACGTCTTCCGCGGCGTCGCCGTGCCCGCGGGCGCGCACGTGGTGCGCTTCGCGTACGTGCCGCCGGGCTGGCGGGCGGGGATGTGGCTCGCGCGCGCCGGGTGGCTCGCGTTCGCCGCCTGGGCCGGCGCAATCGCGTGGCGGGCGCGGCGCCGCCCCGACCCGGAGGCCGGGGTCGCATAGGCGCAGCCCGCGTCGGACATGGCGAGCCCCGCGCCTGCCCGCGGCCGCCCGCCGCCCGGGGCGCGGCTCAACGGCGGAATCAGGAATCCAGCGCCGAGACCTTGGGGATCCGGTCCACGGGCAGCTCGTTCCGGCCGGTGACCTCTCGGATGACGTCGGGGTCGGGGCCGTCGTCGATGTAGAACCTCTTCGTCCCGTCCTCGGGTCACGTACGACTGCACCCACGTGACGCCGCCGGGCCGGCGCGCGGGGTGTGGCCTGCGCGTACGCCCCGCGCGCCCACGACGCGCGCGGCTCCGGGCGGAGAACAGCGGCGCCCCGCGGGCGGCGGATGGGTGCCGCCCGTCCTAGGCTCCGGGCCTCGAAGTCTCGCGCGGGGGCGCGGCACGAGGCCGCCGGCCGTCGGTCCCCGCGGGCTGTGCGATGCGGGCCCCACGCGCTTCGCCCCCCGAGGACGCCGAGGTCCGCCTTGGCGCGGCGGTCCGGCCGCACGCGCCGCGGAGGTCGTCATGCGTCGTCTCGCCCCGTCCTGCGCGCTGGCGCTCGCGCTCCTGCTGACTCCCGGCGCCGTGCGCGCGCTCACCGTCACGGTCCCCGTCGACTACGCCACCATCACCGCCGCGATCGCCTCGGGCGCGGACGTCGTGCAGGTGCGCAGCGGCGACTACTACGAGAACGTCACCGTCTCGCGTGCGCTCGATCTGCGCGCGGCCCCGCCGACCGTCCCCGGCTACTCGATGCCCTTCCCGGTCATCCACGGCACCGTGACGCTGAACCAGTCCAACACGACCGCGGGCGATCCCATCACGATCACGGGCTTCCACGTCACCGGCGCCGTGTCCCACGTGCTGGGCAGCGCCAAGTCGGCCTACATCCACGAGTGCAAGCTCGACCGCGGCGTCACGAGCAACGGCACCCTCGTGGGCACGCTGAGCCTGCGCGGCTGCCAGATCCTCGACGACGTCACGGTCAATCCCAACTACATCGAGATGACGCTGTGCACCCTGCTCGGCGGAGGCCTCACCGCCAACTACGAGGGCGACGGCGTCGTGCGTGAGAACTACATCGTGGGACCGGCCGCCGTGGGCGTGAGCCTCGACGGGGACGACGGCGGCGGCTCGATCACGAACAACACGATCACGGGCACGACCGACGGCATCGTGCTCACCGATCCCTCGGGCATGGTCGTGACGGGGAACACGGTGGAGAACGTCACCGACGACGCCTACAGCGTGGCGCTGAGCCCCGGCCACATGTCCGCGGGCGCCACGTTCCGCAGCAACTACGCGCTCGACCCGGGCGGCGACGGGTTCGACGTCGTGGGCGGGATGCGCGTCGACTACAACACCGTGCTGAGGCCCGGCGGCGTGGGCATCCGCGCCAGCAACCCGGGCAGCGTGCCCGCGGTGCTCAACGCCTCGTACAACACGATCAGCAGCTCCGGGAGCTACGGCATCCTCCTGACCGGCTCGAATTCCTACGCGACGCGCTGCAGCTACAACTCGGTCCACCACTCGAGCAGCGTCGGCATCTACCTCGGTGCGGCCACGTACGTGGACACGAACACGGTCGGGCACTCGGGCAGCACGGGCCTCGTCGTGGCGGCTCCGCAGGGCACGCTCACGCTGCGGAACAACACCACGTACCTGAACGGCGGGCACGGCGTCATCACGGGGGGCGCCGGCGTCTCGATCCTGAACAACATCGCGTACGGCAATCTGGGCTACGGGCTCGACTGGACCGCGGCCGGCACCGCGCCGACGCTCGGGTGCAATGACTGGTACGCGAACTCGAGCGGCGCGATCTACAACGCCTCGCCGGGCGCCACGGACCTCGCGGTGAACCCGTACTTCTGCGACGCGCCGAACAGCAACGTGTACCTGAGTGCCACCTCGCCGCTCGTCGGCACGACGTGCGGCCAGATCGGCGCGAAGGGCATCGGCTGCAGCATCGCGACGGGCGTCTCGCCGGAGTCGCCGCCCGCGGCGATCCGGTTGCGCGTGGGGGCGAACCCCGCGCACGGTCGCGTGAGCTTCGCGTGGAACCCGCAGGACCTGCCCGGGAAGCTGGAGGTGTTCGCGGTCAACGGCGCGCGCGCTTGGGCGCGCGACCTCGCCGCCGGAACGAGCGGCGTGGTCTGGGACGACTCGGGCCCGGGCGGGCCGGGACCGGCGCCGGGCGTCTACTTCGCGCACATCACCATCGGCGATCGGACCGAGCGCCGGCGGGTGGTCGTGCTGAAGTAGCGCGCCGCGCGGCG
>JBAIWU010000104.1:0-7467 GCA_037917155.1 Candidatus Eiseniibacteriota bacterium | reverse complement strand
GGTGATGTGGGTGCGCAACCAGCGCGTGGCGGAGATCGCGATCGAGCCGGCGGCGTACGAGCCCGCCGCGCGCCGGCTGACGGTGGCCGGGCGGATTGACGTCGACGTGCAAGTGCAGCCGCTGGGGGCCGTGGGGCCGCCCGCCGAGCCCGACGACCCGTTCGAGCTCGTCTACCGCGGCACGCTGCTCAACTACGACCAGGGCGTCGCGTGGCGCCGGCCGTCGACGGCGCGGCTGCTCGCGACCGCGCGGGCGCTCGGGCTGCGGCCGGACCGCGCGCTGTCGGTGGCCACGGCCGCGCCGGAGACGAGCAGCGTCCTGGCGCACCACAGCTGGGTCAAGCTCGCCGTCTACTCGACTGGCTTCTACGCCGTCAACTTCTCGACGCTGCGCGGCACGTCGCTGTTCGGCAACACGGGCACGAGCTTCGACAACCTGCGGCTGTTCACGCTGCCGGGCTACCCCATCCTCGCGCGGCAGACCTACTGCGACTCGTGCGACCTGCGCGAGGTGGCGATCGGGGTGGCGAACGACGCGGGCAACGACGGCCTGTTCGACGCGAACACGGACGCGTTCTACTTCTACGCGCAGGGCCCGAGCGGCTGGGCGACGGAGTTCGACCCGAGCTACGGCGACACGGACTACGTCAACCACCCGTACGAGCGGAAGAACTACTACTACCTCACCATCTCGGGGAAGAACGACGAGACGCCGATCCCCGGAGTGCCCAAGCGGATCGCGACGCGGACCGACGTGGAGCCCTCCGGCGCGGCGACGCCCGTCACCACGTTCCCGGAACGCACGCGCTTCGAGCAGGACAACGCCTCGGAGTACTGGCCCGACGCGTCGCCGCTGGGCAGCACGCTGCCCTGGGAGAAGTGGTTCTGGGTCAGCCTCAACCAGGGCGAGCACTTCGACTTCTCGTTCGACCTGCCCGACGCCGACACGACGCAGGCAGGGCGCTTCCGCCTGCGTCAGTGGGGGCTGACCGACAACAAGGCGTACTTCAACATCCCGGCCTGCTACGGCCCCAGCTACGACCACTACCTCGACGTGAGCTTCAACGCCTACGCGTTCCCGCGCCGGGCCTGGGACGGCTACGCGGTCGACGTGGGGCTGCAGCGACAGGCGGTCGTGACGTACGACACGACGGACGTCCTTCTGGGCGGCGCGCCCACGCTGCGGCGGAGCGGCAACCTGGTGCACGTTTCGGTGCCGCAACTCTACACGCCGGACTGCCCGTACCGGGTCGACAAGAGCGCGCTCGCATGGTTCGAGGTCTATTACCAGCGCTATCTGGTCCCGCACGCGGACACGCTCGTGTTCGTGTCGCCCGGCGCGTCCGGACCGTACCAGTACGACATCGGGCCGTTCGTGCAGCGGACGCCGCTGTCGCCCCCGCGCCTCTTCGACGTGACCGACCCGACGAACCCGGTGCAGCTCCACATCGATCCCACCACGATGTGGGACACGACCACCGCCCGGCTGCTCTTCTCGGACACGGCCAGCGTCCAGAAGCGCTACCGCGTCGTCCCGGACTCGGTGATCTCGATCGCGCGCCTGCCCTCGACGCAGGTGGCCGACGCGCCGTCGACGAGCCTGCTCGACAACCTGCGCAGCTCGTTCAACGGCGCCGATTACGTCATCATCTACTACGACGCCTTCCAGCAGGCGGCGCAGGTGCTGGCGGACGCGCGCGCCCAGCGCCTGCCCGTGGTGGACCACCCGGCGCCGTACGTGACGAAGGCCGTGCCGATCTCGGCGCTCTACGACCAGTTCTCGGGCGGCCGCACCGACCCGGGCGCGATCCGCAACTTCCTCCGCGCGGCGTTCTACAACTGGTCCATCCGGCCCCGTTTCGTCATGTTCCTCGGCGACGCCTCGTACGACTACAAGGACATCAAGGGGCTCGCGGTCCCGGGCCGGCCGGGCTGCCTGCTGCCCACGTTCGAGAACAACTTCGACGGCAGCGGCTCGATCCTGCGCCAGTTCGCGACGGACGACGAGCTGCTCAACGTGACCGACCCGAACTCGCCGCTGCCCGACTTCTTCGCCGGTCGCGTGCCCGCCGACGACCCGAGTACCGCGCTGGCCGCCGTGAACAAGCTGTTGGGCTACGAGACCGCGGCCCCGTTCGGCGAGTACCGCAACTCGATCGTCCTGCTCGCGGACGACGACATGCAGGGCCGCATCTGCGATCCGCTGAACTGGGTCCACCTGGGGCAGACCGACGACCTCAGCCGCAACAACGTCCCGCTGCACGAGGACCGCGAGTACGTCTACCTGCACACCTACGCGACGGGCCCCGGCTCCACGAAGCCCGCGGCGCGCGCCGCGGTCAAGGCGGACCTCAACGACGGCGCCTCACTCTTCAACTACGTCGGGCACGGCAGCCCGTTCAAGGTCACGGACGAGAGCGTGTTCATCGACACGGACGCCGGCGCGCTGACCAACACGAACCGGCTGTTCGTCTTCGTCGCGGCCTCGTGCGACGTCGGCAAGTTCAACGACCCGACGGTGCAGAGCCTCGGCGAGGACCTCGTGCTCGCGCCCTCGGGCGGCGCGGTCGGCGTCGTGTCGGCCACGGAGCAGGCGATCAGCACGCTCAACGTGAACCTGGCGAAGTTCTTCTACAATTTCCTGTTCACGCGCGGGAACGTGCCGGCGGGTTCGGACACGCTGCTCGGCGCGGGCCAGTACCACGTGCCGCTCTCGGCCGCGCTCACGGCGGCCAAGCTGCGCTCGCGCGGCATCGGGGAGACGAACAACAGCAAGTTCCAGCTCATGGGCGACCCCGCCACGGTCCTGAACGCCCCGCACTGGTGGGCGGACATGGAGCTGCGCGACCTCGCCGGGGACACGATCACCACCGTGCAGCGCGGGCAGACGGTGGTGTTCTCCGGCCGCATCCTCGACCAGCCGGGCGGCCGGCTGCTGCCCTGCAACGGCGAGATCAGCGTGCTCCTCGAGGACTCGGCGCCCACGAACAGCACGCTCGGCAACGGCTGGGACGAGCCGCCGTACGCCGACCAGACGTGCTTCGGCGCGCTGTTCCCGGCCACCTACCGGTTCGCGTCCGGCCCGATGTACCACGGCAACGTGTCGGTCACGAACGGCGTGTTCCAGGGCCGCTTCGTCGTGCCCATGGACGCCAACCTCGGCACGCTCGGGCGGGCCCGGACGTACGTGCAGGCGAGGCTCGCCGGCGCCGCGGCCGACTCGGACGGCGTGGGCGCGGCGCCGCTCGCGGTGGCGACCGGCACGCCCGATCCCACGGACACGCAGGGGCCGCGCATCACGCTGAGCTTCGCCGGGGGCGCCAACGCCGTGCGCCCGGACGCGACGCTGCACATCGACCTGTTCGACCAGAACGGGATCATGACGACCGGCCACGCGGCGCAGAACTCCATCGTCGTGACGCTGGACGGGAACACGACCCAGCGCACCGACGTGACCTCGAGCTTCCGCTACGCCGCGGACTCGTACCAGCAGGGGACCGCGTCGTTCGTGCTGCCGGGGGTCGCCACCGGGCACCACACGGTCTCCGTGCAGGCCGCCGACAACCTCGCGACGGGCATCACGGCGTCGGAGCATCGCAGCACCGCGACGCTGGGCTTCGACGTGGTCAACCAGGCGACGCTGCACATCGACCGCGCGCTGCTGTTCCCGAACCCGATCCGCTCGCGCGGCGCCGGTTCGGGCGGCACGTTCGTGATCGACGTGCCGGGCGACTCGCTCAACGCGCTGATCCGCATCTACACGATCTCCGGCCGCGTCGTGCGCACGCTGCACCAGTTCGGCGGGATCGGGCAGGTGCAGATCCCCTGGGACGGCAGGGACGCCGAGGGCGATCCGCTCGCCAACGGCACGTACCTCTTCAAGGTGTACGCCAACGTGCGGGATGCCGATGGGACGAGCAGCCCGCTGCACGAGGACGCGGCCGTGGGCCGCTTCGTGGTGGTGAATCGCTGACCCGGCGCCCGGGCGGGCGCGCCCGGCCCCGGTACAGTGCGACTAGACGTCGTTCGGCAAAGGTGTTACAGAAAGTTGGAACCGGGTCGCGGTCCGCGGTGTAGTATGCCAAGTCCTGCCCTACGCTCGACGGGGATCCCGTTTACCCAACAGGAGTTATCCATGCGTCTGACTTCGACTCTCGCTGTGGCGGCAATCCTCACCCTTGCCCTGGCAGGCTCCGCCTTCGCCCAGGGCGCGGGCCGCTCGCTGGATATCCAGCCGGGTGCGAGGGAGAACGGGATGGGGGCGGCGGGTGTCGCGCTGGCCGAGGACGCCTCGGGCGTCACGTGGTGGAATCCCTCGGCCCTGGGCTTCGTGAAGAAGAGCGCGATCGAGATGAGCTACGCCCAACTCGTGCCCGGGCTGGCGAGCGACGTGAACTACGACTACCTCACGTACGTCCACCCCATGCAGGGCCTGGGCGCGATCGGCGTGGGCGTCGTGTTCCTCTCGTACGGCACCAGCGACCAGACGGACACGGGCGGCAACACGCTCAGCCAGTTCAGCTCGTACGAGGTCTCGCCGGCGGTCTACTGGGGCACGAAGCTCCTGCCCGACCTGGCCTTCGGCGTCGGCCTGAAGTGGATCCGCATCCAGCTCGCGCCGTCGAGCCTCTCGGGCGTCGGCTCGACGTTCGGCCTCGATCTGGGCGGCCTGTACCGGATCCCGGCCGCGCGCCTGAACCTCGGCGCCAACCTGCAGAACCTCGGGCCCAGCGTCACGTTCCTCAACGAGGACAACAAGAGCCCGCTGTCGCGCAACCTCAAGCTGGGCGCGGCGTGGGAGGCGATGAGCGACCGCCAGTTCCGCGGCCTGCTCGTCGCGGACTTCAACCAGTCGCTCGTGACGAAGGGCTTCCGCACCTACAACGGGGGCATCGAGATCAAGTACGCCGACGAGATCGCCGGCCGGCTCGGCTACTACTCCGACCCGCTCGGCAACATCTCCGGCCTGACGTACGGCATCGGCCTGGGCTGGGGCGGTCTCGGCCTCGACTACGCGAGCATCCCGCAGGCGAAGGATTCGAACCTGCCCAACGTCAACAAGATCACCCTGGGCTATCGCTTCTGATCGTCGCGTGAGCGCATCTCGAGACTTTCCGCTTCTTCTGGCGGCGGTCGTGCTGGTCCTCTGGTCCGGCGCGACCGTCGCATTTGGGGCCCCGGTGACGGTGCGCCCGGTCGCGCCGCCCGCGGCGCCCGGCCGTCCGGCCCGGCCCGGCGCCGCGCCGATGACCCCTGACGAGCGCCGCGGCCTCGAGCTGCGCATGCAGCGCCAGCGCGAGTTCCTGCCGATGCAGCGGCTGCTCATGGCGCCCGACCGGCCCATCGATCGCTCCGCCCTCGCGGCCCGCCGGGCCGGCTGGCGTGAGCCCGTGCGCGCGCTGCGGCGGAAGGTCACGCCCGCGGGCGTCTCGATGGTCGACGAGACGCCCCCGGACACCGTCCGGGTCGCGTTCATCCGGATCGACTTCCTGCACGATCGCGGCGGCAGCGCCTCGAGCGGGGACGGGCGCTTCGACCTCACGCCGCCGGACACGAACGCGATCCCGATCGACCGCCCGCCGCACAACCGCGACTTCTACCGCGCGCACGGCGAGGCGCTGTCGCGCTACTACTCCGTGCAGTCGTACGGCCACGAAGTCGTGCAGGTCGACGTGTGGCCCACGCAGCAGGACAGCGCCTATCACCTGACCGACATGGCGGACCTCGGCCCGTGGGCATTCGGCAGCAGCGTCTACCGCGCCGCGGTGAAGATGTTCCGGGAGATGTGCTTCGCCGCCGACACGCAGTCGATCCACCTCGGCGAGCGCATCCCGTGGCAGACCTACGACCGCTTCATGTTCATCCACGCCGGCAGCGACCTGCAGAGCGACGTGAAGCAGGATTCCAAGGAGGACATCCCGTCGTTCACCGTCTTCCTCGACGACACCGACCGCGTCGTCTTCTCGGACAGCGCGTCGTGGAGCCGCGAGCGCCCGATCGACCGGGCGTCGTTCGTGCCCGAGACGATCAACCAGGACGGCTACTACGGCGCCCTCAACGGCGTGATCGCGCACGAGAACGGCCACAACATGTTCGGCTTCCTCGACGTCTACGACATCGAGAGCGGCTACCCCGTGTGCGGCACCTGGACGCTGATGGACAGCGGCAACCTGCTCGGCTCGCGCGTCATCCTGAAGGACAACACCGAGATCTTCGCGATCGGCATGTTGCCCCCGAGCCTCGATCCGCTGCAGCGGAGCTGGCAGACGAGCAGCGGCATGGACGTGCGCGAGCCGGTCTGGGGCGACACCTCGGCCGTGAGCGGCAACGAGCGCGCGAACGTCTTCTACAAGCTGCCGCTCTCGAGCGACGAGTACCTGCTCCTCGAGAACCGCTACCAGGCGCCGGGGGACACGCTCCTGCAGCTCGACTCCGACTCGACGACGAAGGTCGTGCTCGGCCCCAAGAAGCCCGACGGCTTCGAGTACGACGCGCTCGAGCCCGGCGGCGGACTGCTCGTGTGGCACGTGGACGAGAGCGTGGTGCCGTTCCTCTGGTCGCTGCGCCCGAATCCCGACTACGGGCTCAACTCGAACTGGGCGCGGCAGGGCCTGCAGGTGGTGGAGGCCGACGGCCTCGACGACCTGGGCGACCCGGGCTCGCCGTTCATCCTCGGCAGCCCGCTCGATCCCTACCAGCACTGGGTGAACCCCGTGCTCTCGGACAGCACGCTGCCGAGCCTCGTGCCCAACCAGGGCACGCGGCCGCACATGCGGATCGACTTCGTCGACAACGCGGACTCGACCATGCACTTCGTCGCGAGGCGGACGTGGGCGATGCCGGGCTTCCCGGTGGTCGCGAGCTTCCCGCCCGGTGGCCCGGAGCTGCTGGCGATCGACGCCGACGGCGACCGCAACCTCGACGTGTGCTGGGCCGGCGGCAGCGACTCGGTCGGCACCGACAGCGCCGCCGTGTTCGCCGTGCGTCCCGACGGCACCGGTCTCGGCGGCGGGCCGCTCCGGTTCGCGCACCTCGACCATCGCCCGCGCCCGGGCATGGCGGCCGTCGTGACCGGGGATCCCGTGCTCGGCACGGGGCCGTCCGTGTTCGCGCTGACGACCTGGGCCTACGGCGCCGCCGACACGGTGGGCGGCCGGGTGTGGCTCATCGGCGCCGACGGCCTGCCGCAGCCCGGCTGGCCGGTCACGCTGCCGGCGCACGCGTCCACGCCACCGCTCGTCGCGGGCACGTGGCCGAACGTCGTCCTCTTCGTGGGCGCGGAGGACGGCTACGTCTATGCGCTCGGGCGCGACGGCGGCGTGCTCGCGCGCAGCGGTGTCGCGCTGGCGGGCGGCGTGCGCGGCCGGCTCGCGTTCGCGCAGCTCGCGCCCGCGCTCGTCCCGGCGGCGCCCGGTGCGGCGGCGCGGGCATCGTCGCACGCGGGGCTGCTCGCCGCCGGCGGCGACG
>JBAIWU010000103.1:0-3762 GCA_037917155.1 Candidatus Eiseniibacteriota bacterium | reverse complement strand
TGCACAAGATCATGATCGCCATCCACAAGAACTGCCACGAGACGGCCGAGAAGTACGGCACGCCGGGGAACTACCTCAACGGCGCGAACATCGCCGGCTTCCTCAAGGTCGCCAACTCGATGATGGACCAGGGGCTCGTGTAGATCCTCGACAGCAGCCAATGGCGGCATCGGCGCGGGGCGGATATCTTCCGCCCCGCGTTGCTTTCTCGGAACATCTCGAGGCCACAGGACATGAGCACGCGTCCCGGCGCTGCGCCGCCCGATCCCGTCAATCCGTTCCTCGCGTTCCAACGGCTGATGCCGTTCCGCGTGCAGGATATTTTGCTGGTTTCAAGCCTGTACGACAGCTTCACGCTGCAGGAGGACGGGCGGCTCAACGAGCTGATCGCGGGCGAGTTCCTCGAGCTGTCGTTCCAGCAGACGCCGGGGCTCACGCACGTCTCGACGGGCGAGGAGGCCATCGCGCTCGCCCGGGCCCAGTCGCGCTTCAACCTCATCATCACGGCGCTGCGGCCGGGCGACATGGACGCCGTCGAGCTGGCGCAGCGCGTGCGCGCCGAGGGCATCGACGTCCCGGTCGTGGCGCTGGCGTACGACAACCAGGAGCGCAAGCAGTTCACGCAGGGTCGCGAGCTGACCGGCATCGAACGCGTGTGGCTGTGGCAGGGCGACGCGCGCATCCTGGTGGCGATCGTCAAGAGCGTCGAGGACCGCCGCAACGTCGAGCACGACACGCGCGTCGCGGGCGTGCCCGTGGTGCTCGTGGTCGAGGACAACGTCCGCTACTACTCCTCATTCCTGCCGACCATCTACACCGAGATCATCGGCCAGTCCGAGCGGCTGTTGCGCGAGGGCCTGAACGTCTCGCACAAGATGGTGCGGCTGCGCGCGCGGCCCAAGATCCTGCTCGCGACCACGTACGAGGAGGCCGAGCCGCTGATCGAGGCCTACGGGCCCAGCCTGCTCGGGCTCATCTCGGACGTCGAGTTCCCGCACGCGGGCCGGCTGAGCCGCGAGGCCGGCTTCGACCTCGCGCGCCACGCGCGCACGGTGGCGCCCGACCTGCCGATCCTTCTGCAGTCGAGCCGCGCCGAGTTCGCGGCCGGGGCCGCCGACGTGGGCGCGGCGTTCCTGCGCAAGTACTCGGACACGCTGCTCTCGGACCTGCGCGAGTTCATGGTCGAGAATTTCGCTTTCGGTGACTTCGTGTTTCGCACCGCCGAGGGCGAGGAGGTGGGCCGCGCGAGCGACCTCAAGTCCCTCGAGCAGCGCCTGCGCACGGTGCCGGTCGAGAGCCTCGTCTACCACGGCCAGCGCAACCACTTCTCCCGCTGGTTCACCGCGCGCACGGAGTTCGCGCTGGCGCGAAAGCTGCGGCCCCGCAAGGTGGCCGAGTTCCCGACGCCCGAGGACCTGCGGCGCGACCTGCTCGCCTCGATCGCCGAGTACCGCCGCGAGCAGAGCGAGACGCTGGTCGCGGACTTCGACGCCGAGTCGTTCGATCCGCAGGCGAACTTCTTCACCCGCGTCGGCGGCGGCTCGCTGGGCGGCAAGGCGCGCGGCCTGGCGTTCGTGCGCTTCCTGCTCAACTACCACGGCGTCACGCGCCGCTTCCCGGGCGTGCACATCGGCGTGCCGCAGGCCATGGTGCTGGCCACGGACGTGTTCGACGAGTTCCTCGACCGCAACGACCTGCGCTCGTTCGCGCTCGAGTGCCCCGACGAGACCGAGCTGCGCTACCGCTTCCTCGCCGCGCGGCTGCCGTACGAGGTCATCGAGAGCCTCGAGACGTTCCTCGAGGGCGTGCGCTGGCCGCTCGCCGTGCGCAGCTCGAGCCTGCTCGAGGACTCCCAGTACCAGCCGTTCACCGGCGTCTACGACACGTTCATGCTGCCCAACGTCTCGCCGTCGCGCGACGAGCGGCTGCGCCAGCTCGTGACCGCGATCCTGCGCGTGTATGCGAGCACTTTTTCCAGAACTGCAAAGGAATACTTGAGAGCCACGCCCTATCGCCTCGAACAAGAGAAGATGGCGGTCGTGATCCAGCGCGTCGTGGGCAACACGCACGGCACGCACTTCTATCCCGACTTCTCCGGGGTCGCGCGCTCGCGCAATTTCTATCCTCCGCCCGGGTTCGCGCCCGAGGACGGCATCGCGGTCGTGGCGCTCGGCCTGGGACGCAGCGTCGTCGAGGGCGAGCGCTGCCTGTCGTTCTGCCCCCGCGACCCGAAGCACATCCTGCAGTTCTCCTCGGTCGAGGACATCCTCGCGAACTCGCAGCGCGAGTTCTGGGCCGTCGACCTCGCCCCGCGCCATCCCACCGGGGGCGAGGCGATGCGCGAGACGCGCTTCGGTCTCGACGTGGCCGAGCGCGACGGCACGCTGTACGCGCTCGGCTCGACCTACTCGAGCGAGAACCACGCGATCTTCGACGGCCTGTCGCGGCCCGGCATGCGGCTCGTCACGTTCGCGCCGATCTTCAAGCACGGCGTCTTCCCGCTCGCGGAGGTGCTCGACCTGCTGCTCGCCCTCGGCCAGCGCGGCATGAACCGCCCCGCCGAGATCGAGTTCGCCGCGCGGCTGTCGCCGGACGAGGGCGTCCCGCATGAGTTCGCGTTCCTGCAGATGCGGCCGCTCACGCTGACGCTCGGCAACGAGACGCCCGAGGTGGACGAGCCCGACGCGTCGAAGCTGCTGTGCGCGAGCCCGTGCGTGCTCGGCAACGGCACGGTCACCGGCCTGCGCGACATCGTCGTCGTGGACTTCCACAACTTCGACCGTTCGCGCAGCCTCGAGGCCGCGACCGAGGTCGCGCGCCACAACGCCCGCCTGCTCGCAGAGGGGCGGACGTACCTGCTCATCGGCGTCGGGCGCTGGGGCTCGACCGATCCCTGGCTCGGCATCCCGGTCACCTGGGACCAGATCTCGGGCGCGCGCGTCATCGTGGAGTCGGGATTCCGCGACTTCCGCGTACAGCCCTCGCAGGGCAGCCATTTCTTCCAGAACCTGACCTCGTTCCAGATCGGCTACTTCACCGTCAACGCGGGCGAGGGCATGGTCGACTGGGACTGGCTCGCGGCGCACGCGCCGGCCGAGGCCGGCCTCGTGCGGCACCTGCGCTTCGACGAGCCCGCCGTGGCGCTCATGGACGGCCGCAAGGGCCGCGGCATCATCTACAAGCCCGGCGAGTGGAAGGGGAACGGGGAGTGACCCGCGGCGGGCGGCGGGACGCGCGTGCGGCGCGTCGTGCCGGCCCGCTGACGCGCGGCTACGCGCCCTCTCCTTCCGCCTCGTCGACCGTGTCCGCCATGCGCTCCCTCGGCGGCTCGACGGGGCGCACGAGCAGCGTCTTCTCGCGCTCGATGTAGACGAGTCCGGGCTTGGCGCCGCGCGGCTTGCGCACGTACTTCTTGAGCGTGTAGTTCACGGGCACCTTGCCCGCGGTGCGCGCCTTGGAGTGGAACGCGGCCCAGCCCGCCACCTCCTCGAGCGTCGCCTTGCTGGGCTCGTTGGGGCCCTTGCCGCGCCGCAGCACGACGTGCGAGCCGGCGCAGCCGTGCGCGTGGAACCAGTAGTCCTCGGGCCGCGCGATGTGGACGGTGAGGTGGTCGTTGCCCTCGCTCGTGCGGCCGATGAGCACGTCCCAGCCCTCGAGGCTCCTGTAGCGCCACGGGATGAACTTGGCCGGCACCGGCGGACGCTTGCCCTGCTGCTGCGGCGCGGCCGTCGTCGGTGACTTGGCGGCAGGCTTGGGCGCGTC
>JBAIWU010000102.1:0-4041 GCA_037917155.1 Candidatus Eiseniibacteriota bacterium | reverse complement strand
AGCCCGCCACGCTCGAGGCGGCGCTCGAGGCGCTGCCCGGCGCCAACGTCGCGATCATCTCGCTGCCCGGCGCGTACGCCGCGCGCGAGGCGCGGCGGGCGCTCGAGCACGGCCTGCACGTGATGCTCTTCTCCGACAACGTCGCGCTCGAGGACGAGGTCGCGCTCAAGACGTTCGCGCGCGGGCGCGGCCTGCTCGTGATGGGCCCCGACTGCGGCTCGGCGATCCTGGACGGCAAGCCGCTGTGCTTCGCCAACGTGGTCCGCCGCGGGCCGGTGGGCCTCGTCGCCGCGTCGGGCACGGGGCTGCAGGAGGTCACGTGCCTCGTGGACCGCGCCGGCTCGGGGATCAGCCAGGCGATCGGGACCGGCGGCCGCGACCTCGGGAACGAGGCCGTGGGCGGGATCACGATGCTCATGGGCATCGAGGCGCTCGCCGCCGACCCCGCGACGAGGGTGGTCGTCGTGGTCTCGAAGCCGCCCGCGCCCGCGGTCGCGGCGAAGGTGGTCGCGGCGCTCGAAGCCGCGGGCAAGCCGGCGGTCGCGCACTTCATCGGCCTGCCGGCCGGGCGGCCCGGGCGCCGGGTGCGCTGGGCGGAGAGCCTCGAGGAGGCCGCCGGCCTCGCCGCGGCGCTCGCCGAGGGACGGGCGTGGACCGCGCGCGCGTTCGCGGCGCCGGAGGCCGAGATCGATGCCCTGGTCGAGCGCGAGACCGCGCGCATGGCGCCCGCGCAGCGCCACATCCGCGGCTACTTCACGGGCGGGACGCTCGCCGACGAGGCGTGGATCCTGCTGCACCGCCTGACCGGCGCCGTGTGGTCGAACAACCAGACGGACCCCGCCTTCGTGCCCGCCGACCCGCGCGTCTCGGTGGGGCACACGGTCGTGGACCTCGGCGACGACGCGTTCACGGTGGGCCGGCCGCACCCGATGATCGATCCCTCGACGCGCACCGAGCGCATCGACGCCGAGGCCGGCGACGCCTCGATCGCCGTCATGCTCGTGGACGTCGTGCTGGGGTACGGCTCGCACCCCGACCCGGCGGGCGCCCTCGTGCCGTCGCTCGCGGCGGCGAAGGCGGCGGCCGCGGCGCGCGGCGGTCACCTCGCCGTGGTCGCCTCGATCACCGGCACGCCCGGCGATCCGCAGGGCCTCGCGCGCCAGCGCGCCACGCTCGAGCAGGCGGGCGTGGTCGTGATGCCGTCCAACGCGCAGGCGGCGCGCCTCGCGGTGCGCATCATGGAGAAGGTGGCGGCGACGCCGGGAGGTGCGCGATGAGCGCCACGGGCGGGGCCGTGGCGGCGTTGTTCGGCGGGGAGATCGCGGCGGTCAACCTGGGCCTCGAGTCGTTCGCGGACAACCTGCGCGCGTGTGGCGTGCCGGTCGTGCAGGTGCGCTGGAGGCCGCCCGCGGGCGGCGACCCGGCGATGCTCGCGCTGCTCGACCGCATCGCGACGCGCTCGCGGATCGACGTCGAGGCGGCGAACCGCGAGGCGGCTTCGCGCATGCTCGCGGCCAAGCCGACGGTCGTCGGCATCGGCCGCGCGCTCGACGTGGTGCCCGGGATGCGGCGCGACCTCGTGCTGCACGCCGGGCCGCCGGTGACCTGGGAGCGCATGTGCGGCCCCCTGCGGGGCGCGGTGATCGGCGGGCTCGTGTACGAGGGCCTCGCGGCCACGCGCGCCGAGGCCGAGGCGCTGGCCGCATCGGGGCGGATCGCGTTCGAGCCCTGCCACCATCACGACGCGGTCGGGCCGATGGCCGGCGTCATGACCGCGCGCATGCCGGTGTGGATCCTCGAGAACGCGACGGCGGGCAACCGCGCCTACTGCACGCTCAACGAGGGCCTCGGCAAGGTGCTGCGCTACGGCGCGAACTCGGACGAGGTGCTCGAGCGGCTGCGCTGGATGGAGACCGACCTCGCGCCCCTGCTCGCCCGCGCGCTCGAGGCGCACGGCCCGATCGACATGCGCAGCCTGATCGCGCAGGTGCTGCAGATGGGCGACGAAGGGCACAACCGCAACCGCGCGGGCACGTCGCTCGTGATCCGCGAGCTGGCCCCGCACCTCGTGCGGCTCGACGAGCCGCGCGAGCGGATCGCGAAGGCGCTCGCGTTCATGCATGCGAACGACCACTTCTTCCTCAACCTCACGATGCCGTCCGCGAAGTGCACGGTGGACGCGGCGGCCGGGGTCGAGGGCAGCACGGTGATCACGACCATGGCCCGCAACGGCACCGACTTCGGCCTCCGCGTCTCGGGGCTGGGCGGGCGCTGGTTCACCGGGCCGGCGGGCATCGTCGAGGGGCTCTACCTGCCGGGCTTCGGCCCCGCGGACGCGGCGCCCGACATCGGCGACTCCGTGATCACCGAGACCGCGGGCATCGGCGGCTTCGCGATGGCCGCCGCGCCCGCGATCGTGAAGTTCGTCGGCGGAAAGCCCGCCGACGCGATCGAGTTCACGCTCCGCATGTACGACATCACGGTGGCGGAGAGCCAGGCCTACCAGATCCCCGCGCTCGACTTCCGCGGCACGCCCACGGGCATCGATATCCGCAAGGTCGTCGAGACGGGGATCCTCCCGGTCATCAACACCGGCATCGCGCACCGCGAGCCGGGGATCGGCATGGTCGGCGCCGGCCTCGTGAAGCCGCCCGCGAACTGCTTCCAGGACGCCCTCGCCGCGTTCGCCGGGACGTACTGCGACCCGGCGCCGCACGCACAGGAGACCGCCCCATGAAGATGATCGACCTGACGATCCCGCTGGGCATCGGCACGCCGCCGTGGCCCACGTACGTCCCGCTGCAGGTGCAGTATTTCAAGCGCCTCGCGCCGAACGGCGCGAACGGCCAGGTGGTGACGCACTCGAACCACGTCGGCACGCACCTCGACGGCGAGATCCACTTCTACACGCCGGGCAAGGACATGGCCCGCCTCGACATGGACTTCCTCGTGCACGAGGGCGCCATCGTCGACCTGTCGGACGTGTGCGGCGACTACGACGTCTACACCTCGAAGATGGTCGAGGAGCGCGTCGAGGTGCGGACGGGCGACATCCTGCTCATCCACACCGGCTACCACCACTACGGCTGGGACCAGCCGACCGCGGACGAGGTTCGCTACATGATCAAGCACCCCGGGCCGGACCGGGAGTTCGCGGTGTGGGCGAAGAAGAAGAAGCTGCGCTGGATCGGCGTGGACTGCGGCAGCGCGGACCATCCCATGAACACCAAGATCCGCGAGTGGATGCCGGTGCAGGCGAAGGAGTGCGACGAGCATTTCAAGGCCAAGTACAAGAAGGGCCTCGAGCAGGTCTTCACTCCCGACAAGTACCAGCTCATGCACATCGAGATGTTCAACAAGGGGCTGATCCACGCCGAGTGCGTGGGCGGCGACATCGACCTGCTGCTCAACCAGCGCGCGCTGATCGGCTGCTTCCCGTGGCGATTCGTCGACGGCGAGGCGAGCATCGCGCGCATCGTCGCCATGGTCGAGGACCGCCGCTACGAGCAGCTCATGGCGAAGAAGAAGAAGGCGAAGCTCACGAAGTTCGGCGACGTGGCCGGCGCGCGCAACGCGTGGCTGCACGACGAGGCGCGCCGCCGGCACCGGTAGCGCCCGAACCCGATCCCGCGCGGCCGGTCCCCCCCGGGACCGGCCCGCATGCACCCCCAAGGAGACGCCCGATGGCGATCGACGCCCTGGAAATGAAGCTCCGTCCCCCGGCCGACACGCTCGCGCCCTATCCCTCGAAGCTCATCACGCTCGCCTCCGGCGAGAAGATGGTCGTGCGCGAGTGCCGGCATTCCGACGTCGGCGCCCTGCTGGGCACCGTGTACCCGCTGCTCGCGGTGTCGAAGGACTACTACGACATCGTCGCGGCGCGCATGTACAGCGAGATCCTCGGCTGGTTCCGGTACCGCGTGGCCAACGAGTTCGTGATCGTGGGCGCGATCGACGGCGTGATCGCCGGCATCGTCACCAGCCGCCACGTCCGCAACGGGCTGGGCATGAGCCTGCACACGCTCACCATCAAGCGCGGCC
>JBAIWU010000101.1:0-8268 GCA_037917155.1 Candidatus Eiseniibacteriota bacterium | reverse complement strand
CGGTGCGCCCCTCCGCGCGCGCCGGCCGGGTCTCGCGCGCCGCGGGCGCGGGGCGCGCGTCGTGCCGCCGGCGGCCGCGGGCGGTCATGCGCGCGGTCCGCTCAGCGGGCCCACGCGAGGATGCGCTTCGCCGCCGCCTCGCCCGTGAGGCCGAAGTGCGCCGCGAGCGCGGGCGCGGGCGCCGACTCGCCGTAGCGGTCGAGCCCGATGCACAGGCCGCGCTCGCCGACGATGCGGTCCCAGCCGTCGGTGGTCGCGGCCTCGATGGAGACGCGGCGGCCGCCGGCCGGCAGCACGCCGTCGCGCCACGCGGCATCCTGCCGCAGGAAGAGCTGCGGCGCCGGCATGCTGACGACGCGCGCAGGCACGTGCGCGGCGTCGAGCCGCTCGGCCGCCTCGACGGCGACGCCGACCTCGGAGCCGGTCGCCACGATCGAGATCGCCTCCGCGGCGTCGCTCTCGCGCAGCACGTACGCGCCCCGGCGCAGGTCGTCCGGGCGGAAGGACCCGGGCCGCGACAGCGCCGGCGTCGCCTGGCGGCTGAGCGCGATGAGCGTGGGGCCGTCGTGCCGCTCGAGCGCGAGCCCCCATGCGGCCGCGGTCTCGAGGCCGTCCGCGGGGCGCAGCACGAGCAGGCCGGGGATCGCGCGCAGCGCCGCGAGGTGCTCGACCGGCTGGTGCGTCGGGCCGTCCTCCCCGACGAAGATGCTGTCGTGCGTGAACACCCAGACGACCGGCAGCTTCATCAGCGCGGAGAGCCGGATCGACGGCCGCGCGTAGTCGGTGAACACGAGGAACGACGAGCCATAGGGGATGAAGCCGGTCGCGAGCGCCATCCCGTTCAGCACGGTGCCCATGCCGTGCTCGCGGATGCCGAAGTGGAGGTTGCGGCCGCGGAAGTCGCCGCGCCGGACCGACGGGGAGTCCTGGATGCTCGTCTTCGTGCTCGGCTCGAGGTCGGCGCTGCCGCCGACGAGCGCGGGCACGAGCGCCGCGGCCTTCTGCAGCACGACATGGCCGTGCGCGCGCGTGGCGGCGGCGCCCGTGGGCGCGGCGGCCACGAGCTGGTCGAACACGTCGCCCGGCACGCGGCGTTCCATGATCGCGTCCCACGCGGCGGCGCGCGCGGGCTCGGCCGCGCGCCACGAGGCGAAGCCGGCCTGCCACGCGTCGTACGTGTCGCGCAGCTCGGTCGCGCGCTCGGCGAAGCGCGCGCGCACCTCGGGCGGCACGAGGAACGGCGGCGACGCCGGCCACCCGAGCGCCTGCTTGGCGCCCGCGAGCTCCTCGGGACCGAGCGGCTCGCCGTGCGCGTGCGACGTGTCCTGCTTGTGCGGCGCGCCATAGCCGATGTGGCTGCGGCACATCACGAGGCTGGGCCGCTCGGTCTCCGCGACCGCCATGCGCAGCGCCAGCTCGAGCTGCGCGTGGTCGTACGGATCGGCGCGCAGCACGTGCCAGCCATACGACTCGAAGCGCTTCTGCACGTCCTCGCTGAACGCGAGCGCAGTGTCGCCCTCGATCGTGATGTGGTTGTCGTCGTACAGGAAGACGAGGTTGCCGAGCCCGAGGTGGCCGGCGAGCGAGGCGGCCTCGTGCGAGACGCCCTCCATGAGGTCGCCGTCGCCGCAGATGCCGAACACGCGCCAGTCGACCGGCGAGAACGCGGGCGTGTTGAAGCGCGCCGCGGCCATGCGGCCGGCGAGCGCCATGCCCACCGCGTTGCCCAGGCCCTGGCCGAGCGGGCCGGTCGTCGTCTCGACGCCGGGCACGCAGCCGTACTCGGGGTGCCCGGGCGTGCGGCTGCCGAGCTGGCGGAAGTGCTGCAGGTCGTCCATCGTGACGCTCCCGCCCGTCAGGTGCAGCATCGAGTAGAGCAGCGCCGAGCCGTGGCCGGCGCTTAGCACGAAGCGGTCGCGGCCCGCCCACGTCGTGTCGTGCGGATGCCAGCGCAGGAACCGCGTCCACAGCACCCACGCGACGTCGGCCATGCCCATGGGCATGCCCGGGTGTCCCGACTTCGCCTTCTCGACGGTGTCGGCGGCCAGGAAGCGGATGGTGTTGGGTCCCAGGGTGTCCAGTGCGGCCGCGGGCGAGACGGGGTTCACGGGTGCCTCCGGGGGTCACGGTGCGGCGCGCCGGGCGCGCCGGGGCGGAGCGGTCGGGACGAACGAAACGGTCACGCGCCGGCGAGCGCGTACGCGGCGGCGCCCCAGACGGCGGCGCGCGCGTCGAGCACGACCGACACGGGGATGCGGGTCAGCACGGGACTCAGGCGGCCCTTCTCGAAGAACGCGCGCACGAAGCCGCCGCGCGTGAGCGCCGGCAGCATGCGCGGCGCGATCCCGCCGCCCACGAACACGCCGCCCAGCGCCATGGCCTTGAGCGCGAGGTTGCCGGCCTCTGCGCCGTAGATGGAGACGAAGCGCTCGAGCACGAGCCGCGCGCGCTCGCACGAGCCGTCGAGCGCGGTCTCGGTCACGATCGCCGCCGGCTGCTCGGCGCGGTCGAAGCGCATCGCGACCCCGGCGGGCTCGTCGCCGCGGCGCGTCTCGCGGAAGAAGCGGTAGAGGTCGGCCAGTCCCGGCCCCGAGAGCACGCGCTCGTAGCTGACGCGGCCGTAGTGGCCGCGCAGCCACTGCAGGAGCTCGTCCTCGAGCGCGTCGCGCGGCCCGAAGTCGGTGTGGCCGCCCTCGGACGCCATCGGGTGCCAGCGCGCGCCGTCCCACCGCACGAGGGCCTCGCCGAGCCCGGTGCCCGCGGCGATGATCGCGCGGTTGCCGTCCGCGCGCACGCCGTCCTGCAGCGTCGCGAGGTCGTCGGGACCGAGCACGGGCAGGCCGTGCGCCGTGGCCTCGAGGTCGTTGAGCAGCGTGACCGGCGCCCCGAGCGCGCCGGAGAGCGCGTTCCCGTCGACGTGCCACGGCAGGTTCGTCGTGATGCAGGCGTTGTCGTGCACCGGGCCCGCGATGCCGAGCACGCAGCGCTCCGGGCGCGCGCCGGCGCGGTCGAGGAACGTCCGCAGGATGGCCTCGAGCGACGGCGAACCGTTCGTGGGCAGGCGGTCCTCGGCCGCGGGGGCGCGGGGCTGCGAGCCGGGCGCGTACAGGGCGAGGTGGGCCTTCGTGCCGCCGATGTCGCCTGCGAGGATCACGCGGCGCATCCTAACGGCGGGATGGCCCCCGCGCCACCCGCGGCACTGGACGCGGGACCGCGCGCCACCTACGGTTCACGGCCACGCCCCACCAATCGCGGGAGGATTCGCATGACGCAGGGCAACGGACCCGGGCCGGAGCTGACGCGCGAGGAGCGCGCGCGCTACGGCCGGCACGCGACGCTCGCCGAGGTGGGCCTCGAGGGCCAGCGGCGCTTGAAGGGCGCGCGCGTGCTCATCGTCGGCGCAGGCGGGCTCGGCTGCCCGGCCGCGCTCTACCTCGCGGCGGCGGGCATCGGCACGCTGGGGATCGTGGACTTCGACGCGGTCGAGGTGAGCAACCTGCAGCGGCAGGTCGCGCACGGCACCTCGACGCTGGGCCGGCCGAAGCTCGACTCGCTCCGCGCGCGGCTCGCCGACCTGAACCCGCACGTCGAGGTGGTGCCGCACGCGGTGCGCCTGACGCGCGAGAACGCGCTCGACGTGATCCGCGGCTACGACGTGGTCATCGACGGCACCGATAACTTCCCGACGCGCTACCTCGTCAACGACGCCTGCGTGCTGCTCGGCAAGCCGAACGTCTACGGCAGCATCCTGCGCTTCGAGGGACAGGCGAGCGTGTTCGACGCGACGCGCGGGCCCTGCTACCGCTGCGTCTTCCCGGCGCCGCCGCCCCCGGGCGCGGTGCCGAACTGCGCCGAGGCCGGCGTGCTCGGCGTGCTGCCCGGCGTGATCGGCGCACTGCAGGCGACCGAGGCGATCAAGCTCGTGCTGGGCGCGCCGGAGACGCTCGTGGGCCGGCTCGTCCTCTACGACGCGTGGACGCTTCGCTTCCGCGAGCTCACGCTGCGCAAGGACCCGGACTGCCCCGTGTGCGGCGAGCGGCCGACGATCCGCGAGCTGGTCGACTACGAGGTGTTCTGCGGCACGCTGCCCGAGGAGGGCACGCGGATCGCGATCGCGGGCGACGTGACCGTGCGCGATCTCAAGTCGATGCGCGACCGCGGCGACCGCTTCGTGCTGCTCGACGTGCGCGAGCCGGCCGAGCTGCAGCTCGCGTCGCTGCCCGACGTGGTGAACATCCCGCTCGCGATGGTGCCGCTGCGGGTGGGCGAGCTGGATCCGAAGCGGCCCACGGTCGTCATGTGCCACTCGGGCCGGCGCAGCGCGCTCGCGGTGCGCTGGCTGCGCGAGCACGGGTTCGAGGACGTCCACAACCTGGCCGGCGGCATCGACGCCTACGCGCGCGAGATCGACCCGGCCGTGCCCCGTTACTAGCCGGACTCCAGGAGAGAGGTCATGCGCCCCACGCCACGCCTTTCCCGTCCACGCCGCGCCGCGGGCGCGCTCGCGGTCCTCGTCGTGCTCGCCGCCGGATGCGCGGTCAACCCCGCCACCGGCCGGCGCGAGTTCTCGCTCGTCTCGTCCGACCAGGAGCTGGCGATCGGCCGCGAGGGCTACGCCGCGACCGTGGCCGAGTACGGGCGCTACGACGACCCGCGCGTCGCGGCGTACGTCGACAGCGTCGGGCAGAGGCTCGCGCGCGTGAGCGAGCTGCCGAACCTGGAGTGGCACTTCACCGTGCTCGACGACCCGGTCGTGAACGCGTTCGCGATGCCGGGCGGCTACATCTACATCACGCGCGGCATCCTCGCGCACCTGAACTCCGAGGCGCAGCTCGCCGGCGTGCTCGGGCACGAGATCGGCCACGTCACCGCGCGCCACTCGGCGAAGCAGATCACGCAGCAGCAGATCGCGACGCTCGGCCTTACCGTCGCGTCCGCGTTCTCGAGCACGTTCCAGCGCTACAGCGGCCCGGCCCAGCAGGCGCTGGGCCTGCTCATGCTCAAGTACAGCCGCGACGACGAGACGCAGGCCGACGCGCTCGGCATCCGCTACGCGACCGCCGCGGGCTGGGACCCGCGTGAGATCCCGAACACGTACGCGATGCTCAAGCGCATCAGCGCGCGCGCGGGCGGCAACCTGCCCTTCTACCTCTCGACGCACCCGGACCCGGGCGACCGCGAGGCGCGCACGACCGCGCTCGCCGCGCAGGCAGTTGCGGGCCGCAGCGGGCTCGCGGTGCACGGCCACGGCTACCTCGACCACGTGCGCGGCATCGTGTTCGGCGACGACCCGCGCGGCGGCTGGGTGAGCGGCGCGCACTACGTGCAGCCGGAGCTGGGCTTCGAGCTCGACCTGCCCGGCGGCTGGACCGCGCGCAACGGGCACGCGGCGCTCGTCGCCGCCGAGCCGCAGCAGCAGGGCGCGCTGCAGTGGTCGCTCGCGACGGACGCCGCGGCGCTCGGGCCGGCCGACTACGTCGCGGCGCTGCGGCGCGAGGGCCGCATCGTCGGCTCGGACGGCGGCGCGGAGACGATCGGCGGCTGGCCGGCGTGGGTCGGGCGCATCGGCGTCGCCGGCGACGGCGGCGCGACGCGAGTGCTCGTCGCGGCGTGGGTGCGGCTCGGCGCCGACCGCATGCTCCAGTGCCTCGGGCAGTCGACGGCCGCGGGCGACGCGGCCGAGCAGGCGATCGTCGCTTCGGTGCGCTCGCTGCGGCCGCTCGCGCCCGGACACCGCGGCGGGGTCGAGCCCGACCGCGTGCGCGTCAGGCCCGCGCCGGCCGCGGGCGCGCTCTCGGCGGTGCTGCCGCGCCTCGGCGCGTCGCCGCTCTCGGCGGAGGACCTGGCGATCCTGAACGGGCTGGAGCTCGACGCGCCGGTGTCGAGCGGCGACTGGCTCAAGGTGGTCGAGGCGGGACACCACTGACGCGACGGCGCTTCCGCGGCGCGGCGTGACGCGCGAACGCGTCACTCCCGGGTTGACACGCGAAGAACCGAAACCGTAGGGTGCCGACCGTCCATGAGGAACATCCTCTCCGCTGCCCTCATCATCGCCGCGCTCGCGTGCGCGAGCGTCGCGTTCACGCAGTCGTTCAGCGTGCAGACCGGCGCCACCCGAGGCCCGGTCCAGCCCATCCCGTTCAGCCACAAGACGCACGCCGGCAAGCTCAACATGGCTTGCCGGTACTGCCATTACGGGGCCTGGAAGTCGCCCTGGGCGAACATCCCCGCGATGAGCACGTGCATGGGCTGCCACAAGATCGCGGTCGCCGACCGGCCCAACATCCAGAAGCTGACGGGCTACTTCGAGCGCGGCGAGCGGATTCCGTGGGTGAAGGTCCACTACCTGCCGGACTACGTGAAGTTCAACCACAAGCGCCACGTGCTCGCGGGCTTCGCCTGCCAGGAGTGCCACGGGCCCGTGCAGACCATGGACGTCGTCTACCAGTACAGCTCGCTCAAGATGGGCTGGTGCGTGTCCTGCCACCGCAAGAACCTCAACAACCCGACGAATCCGGCCACGATGGATTGTCTGGTGTGCCACCACTAGGGGAGCCATGTCGGACTCGGTGATCTTCTCCCGCCGCGACTTCCTCAAGCTGGTCGGCGTCGGCGTCGCCGGCGCGGCGGCGGGCTGCGGCAAGCCGCCGGCCGAGAAGCTGGTGCCGTACCTGGTGGCGCCCGAGGACATCCTGCCCGGCGTGCCCTACTACTACGCGAGCACGTGCCGCGAGTGCCCGGTGGGCTGCGGCCTCATCGCGAAGTCGCGCGAGGGGCGCGTGGTCAAGCTCGAGGGCAACGCGGCGCACCCGGTCGGCCAGGGCGGACTGTGCGCGCGCGGGCACGCGGGGCTGCAGGGGCTCTACGATCCCGACCGCACGGCGACGCCGCTGCTGCGCGCGGGTGCCGCGTTCAAGCCCGCGACGTGGGAGGCCGCGACCGCCGCCGTGGGCGCGAAGCTGGCGGCCGCGAAGGGCCGCGTGCTCGTCCTCACGGGCCACGAGCCCGGCGCGCTCGGCGCGCTCGCGGGCGAGCTGGCGTCGGGCCTCGGCGGCCGCCACGCGCAGCTCGAGCCGTTCGCGCACGAGGCCGTGCGCGCGGCGAACCTGAAGACGTTCGGCGTCGGCGCCGTGCCGCGCTACGACATCGGCGCGGCGCGCTGCCTGGTCTCGTTCGGCGCCGACTTCCTCGAGACGTTCGGCTCGCCCGTGACGCAGGCGCGCGGCTGGGCCGCGATGCGCGCCGACACGACGAACGGCGGCGGCACGTTCGTCGCGATCGAGCCGCGGCTGTCGCAGACGGCGGCCAACGCCGACGAGTGGGTCGCGGTGGCGCCGGGCGGCGAGCTGCCGATGGCGCTCGGCATGGCGCACGTCGTGCTGGCCGAGAACCTCGGACCGTCCGTGCCGGAGCGCGCCGCGCTGGCCGCGGCCGTGGCCGCGTTCACGCCCGAGGCGGTCGAGCGGCAGACCGGCGTGAAGGCCGCGGACGTCACGCGCCTCGCGCGCCTGTTCGCGAGGCAGTCGCCGCCGCTCGCGCTCGCGGGCGGCATCGCGACGCAGGGCCCGCAGGCGGCGGCGCTCGTCGCCGCGGTCAACCTGCTCAACTATGTCGCCGGCGCGGTCGGCCGCACGCTCGTGTTCGACCGCACCATGGACTACGCGGGCGTCGCCTCGTTCGCCGAGGTCTCGGCGCTCGTCCAGGCCATGGGGGGCGGGGCCTACGACGTCGTGATCGTGCACGGCGCGAATCCGGCGTACGCGCTGCCGGCGTGGGCGGGCTTCGCCGAGGCGTTCGCGAAGGTGCCGTTCAAGGTCTCGCTCTCGTCGTCGATGGACGAGACGACCGCGCTCTGCGACGCGGTGCTGCCGTCGCTGCACGCGCTCGAGTCCTTCGGCGACGCGCACGGCACGCGCGGCGTCCACTCGCTCCTGCAGCCGGCGATGAAGCCGCTGCCCATGTTCGACGCGCGGCCCGCGGGCGAGACGCTCATGGCGCTCGGCCGCGCCGCGGGCATCGGCGCCGCGTGGCCGGCCGCGTGGCTCGACTACCTCAAGGCGGCGTGGAAGCCGCTGCACGCGCGCCTCGGCAACGGCCGCGGCTTCGACGACTTCTGGGACGACGCGCTCAAGGCGGGCGGCGTGTGGGAGCCGGCGGCCGCGCCGCCGGTGCGCTGGAACGGCGCTCCCGCGTTCGCGGCGGTCGCGCCCGCCGCGGCCGGCGCGGTGTCGCTGCTGGTCGTGCCGTCGAACAACTTCCACGACGGCC
>JBAIWU010000100.1:0-5203 GCA_037917155.1 Candidatus Eiseniibacteriota bacterium | reverse complement strand
CCGGGCCCGCGCCGAATCCGTCGAGCGAGACCCCGAAGCACGCGACGCGAAGCTTCGACATGGCGACTCCTCCAGGATGACGTCCGCGGCCGCTCGTCTCGCAGGCTAGCTCCGATCCCCCCGCGGCGCACCTCGCGCGACGCCTGCGCGGGGCGAGGAGGCGCGGCGCCGGGCGCGATCGCGGCGGCGCTGCTAGCATCGGCGCGTCCGGCCCGCCGACGACTCCCGCGGGCCCGGTTCGCCGGAGACGGGAGGGCGCGCGATGGGGGCCGCGAGCGCGGCGCTGAGCCGACTGAGGGCGTGGGTCGTGACCGCCGACATGGGGTTCGGTCACCAGCGCGCCGCGCACCCGCTGGCCTACCTCGCCGAGGGCGGCATCATCACGGCCGGCGCGCCCGACGCCACCGACCCGGACGAGGAGCGCTTCTGGAAGCGCTTGACCGGCGCGTACGAGTTCGTCTCGCGCGCCAAGCGCGTGCCGCTGGTCGGCGCCACGTTGTTCGGCGCCATGGACGCGATGCTGCGCATCCCGCCGTTCTACCCGCTGCGCGACCTCTCGCACCCCTCGCCCAACAACTACCTCGTCGACCACCTGATCCGACAGGGGCTGGGGCGCTCGCTCATCGAGCGGCTGCGCCGATTGCGCGCCCCGATGATCTCGACGTTCTACGCGCCGGCGCTGATCGCGGACCGGCTGTACGACGCGCCCGTGTACTGCGTGATCTGCGACGCGGACCTGAACCGCGTGTGGGTCGCCTCGCGCGCGCGGGAGAGCCGCATCCAGTACTTCGCTCCGTGCGGGCGCGTGATGCGGCGGCTGCGCCAGTACGGCGTTCCGGACGAGCGCATCTTCATCACCGGCTTCACGCTGCCGCGCGAGAACATCGGCGGGCCCGGCATGCTCACGCTCAAGGCGGACATGCTCGCGCGGCTGTCGCGGCTCGACCCGCGCGGACGGTTCGTGGGCGTCTACGGCGCGACCGTGAACGAGCTGCTGGGCGAGCGCCCCGAGCCCTCGCCGGACGCGCGCGTCACGTTGACGTTCGCCGTGGGCGGCGCGGGCGCGCAGGCGGAGATCGGCCTGATGCTGGCGCACGCCCTGAAGCCCGCGATCCTCGACCACCGCTTCCGGCTTGTGCTCGTGGCGGGGGTGAACCCGCTCGTCGAGCGCCTCTTCCGCGAGGCGGTCGCCCGCTTCGGCCTCGAGCCGGAGCTGGGCGATGGCGTCGTGATCGTGCGCGAGGCCACGAAGCCGGCGTACTTCGACCGCTTCAACGCGCTCATGCGCGAGACGGACATCCTGTGGACCAAGCCGAGCGAGCTGTCGTTCTACACGGCGCTCGGCATCCCGATCGTGATGGCGCCGCCGATCGGCTCGCAGGAAACGAAGAACCAGCGCTGGATGACGGACAAGGGTTGCGCGCTGCCGCAGTACACGCCCTCGCTCGCGCTCGAGTGGCTCGGGGACATGCTCAAGGACGGCGTGTTCGCCGAGAAGGCGCTGAGCGGCTTCGTCAAGAACCGCAAGCTCGGCGTGTACAAGATCGAGGAGGTCCTCGCGACCGGCACGATGGGCCGCGAGACGCACCCGCTGCGGCGGTGAGGGCCCGGCGCGAACGCGCTGTCGCCATCGCGGCCGGCCGCGCCCCGAACCGCATGGCTGGGGCCGGGCTACGAGGCCCCGGAGAATTCACGGGGCCTTGTGGGTGGACGCGCCGGCCGGCGGCGCGACAATCCCCCCGACGGGCCGCATGACGGGGCCGCGCAGTGTATGTAAAGGAGGGTCGGGCGATGAAGGACCAGGTGCTGTGCGTGGACTACTTCGCGATCCAGATCGAGGACCGGCCGGGCACGGGCTCCTCGCTGGGCAAGCGGCTCGCGCAGGAAGGCGTGAACCTGCTGGCGATGCACGCGTTCCCCTCCGAGCCGGGCAAGACCCAGCTCGATCTCGTTCCCGAGAACCCGGAGACGTTCACCAAGGCGGTTCGCAAGCTCGGGCTCACGACCACGGGTCCCAAGATGGCGTTCGTGATCCACGGCTCGGACAAGCCGGGCGCGATGGCGGACGTGGTCGACCGGCTGGCGCAGAAGAGCATCAACGTGCGCGCGACGAGCGCCATCGGCTCGGGCGGCAACCGCTACGGGGCGATCCTGTGGGTGGCGTCCTCGGACGTCGAGGCGGCCACGCGCGCGCTCGGCGCCCAGGTGGCGGCGCACCACCAGGCGCTGGTCTGAACGCCGTTCGCGTCGTCGCGGAACGCATCGCGGCGGGGAGGTCCCGGGAAGGGCTCCCCGCCGCGTCGTTTCGCAGGCGCCCGCGGGGGGCGCCCGCGCCGCCGGCGTCCTAGCGGATGACGGCCACGCGCGCGAGGCACGCGTGCCCGGCCTGCACGAGCCGCGCGAAGTACACGCCGGGCGCCAGCGAGCCAGTCTCGTCCATGCGCACGAACTGGACGGCGCCGTCGCCCGGGAGCTCGCGCGAAGCGATGCGCCGGCCGCTCACGTCGAGCAGGTCGAGCTTCGCGGGGCCCAGCGCGGGCAGGGCGCAGCGCAGCGCCAGCGCGCCTCGCACCGGGTTCGCGCCCAGCACGGCGAGGCCGAGCGCGCGCACGACCGGCTCCGGGGCCGGCGGCACGGCCGCGCTCGGCGGCGCGCCCAGGGTGAGCATCCACGCGAAGTTCCCGCTCTCGCTCTGGTCCGTGCCCACGATCTGGCCGTGGTTGTTGATGCCCGCGGGCACCATGTACTGATCCCACCCACACGCGCCGCCGAGGCCGTCGAGCAGGGTGCGCGTCGCGCCGCTCCACAGTGCGGGGTGGTTGTTCGAGACCCCCACGACCTGCCCGGCATCGTTGAGCGCGAACGCCTGGCCCGAGAGCCCGCCGGTATCGAGCAGGCGGGCGCCGCCGGCGTCCCAGATGCACGCTTCGTACTGGTACCCGGCCATCGCGTAGCCCACCACGGTGCCGCCCGTGTTGATCGCCGTCGCCCACGCGTCCGTCGTGCCCGGGGGCAGGCCGAGGTCCTGCATGCCGCCGAGGAGCGTCCAGCGGAACGCGTGCGTGTGGCCGTCGGCGCTGTTCGCCCAGCCCACGACGACATCGCTCGCGTTGACGCCGGCCGCGCCGCTGGCCGCGCCGCCGAGCGTGCCGAGCGCGTGCATGGCGCCGTCGTAGAAGAAGCCCCGCTGGCCCGAGGCGGTGTTCTCCCAGCCCGCGACCTTGCCGGCGGCGTTCACGGCGAGCGCGCTGCCGCCGCTGCCGCCGGTGAGGTTCGTGAACGTGTGCCCGTCCCAGCGGTAAGCGTCGGCGCTCACGTCGCCCACGACCACGTCGGAATCGTTCACCGCGTGCGCGGCGCCGTAGTTCCCGCTGGGCCAGCCCGTCCCCGGCACCTGCACGAGCGGTCCGGACTTCCACAGCCAGCCGCCGACGTTGAAGGTCCCCGCGACGAACCCGAGGTTGTTGATTCCCTCGCCCGTCTCGAGCGGGACGAGATTCGTGTAGAACGCCTGGGCCGGCTGCAGGGTCACCGTGAGCTGCTGGGCGACGCCGTTCAGCGCGGCCGTGAACGTCACGCTCGTCGGCGCGCTCACCGGGAGCGTGGGGATGTCGAAGTAGGCCGTCGTCACGCCGGGATCGACGGGCACCAGCACGAGGCCGGCCGCGGACGCGGGGTCGGAGCCCGTCACGGGCACGGAGTAGCGCGCCGGCGCGAGCCCGGGCGACAGGGTGAGGGCCGCGTGGACCGGCTGGCCGCCGACGAGGCAAGCGTCCGGAGACGTCAGCGACTGCGGGCGCGGGCCGACGATCTGCAGCGTCGTCTGGAGGGTCACCCCCTGATAGGTGCCCGTGACCGTGACGGACTTGTCGGTGAGCAGCGCCGGCGTGGCGATGTCGACGCCGCCGTAGATCTGGCCCTGCGCGACGGTGATCGAGGAGGGCACGGTGATCGTGGACGGGCTGCCGTTCGACAGCGAGATCGTCGCGCCCCCCGGCAGAGCGGCGATGTCGAGCATGGCCTCGAGCGTGGTCGTCGCACCCGCGTCCACCGCGCCCGGCGTGAAGTAGAGCATGCTGAGCTTGGGTGGCGTGGGGTCCACGACGTAATGGACGATCTGGGTGGAGCCGTTGCACGAGAGCGTGATCGTGGCCGTGTCGGGCGCGCCGTAGACGGGCGAGGCCTGCAGGACCACCGACCCGGTCATGCCTCGCCACGGGACGCTGAAGCTGCCCGCGCCGTAGACGGGCCCGCTGGCGTTGACCGTGACGTGCTCGCCCGAGCCGTTGATGCCGTAGCGGGCCGGGGCGCTCAGGCTGGCCGTCACCGTGAACGTCGCGCCGCCGACGCCGTCGCCGGGCGAGACCGAGGCGGAGGTGAGCTGTGGCCCGACCGGGCAGACGGCGACGCCCGTGTTGTTGGCGAGGAACACGTCGTGCAGGCCGTACTGGTCGGAGTACTCGACGTAGTGCTGGGACGTGTTCGTGAGCAGCGTCCCGGGCTGCGGGATCGTCTGCGAGCCGATCGTCCCCCCGTTCTGGGTGTCGTGCAGCTCGTAGTACTCCGACGAGTTGGTGAGGTCCGGCTGGTCCAGGAAGGCGATCGCGTCGCCGCAGGGGCTGTACATCGCGCCATTGAAGTGCGCGAAGCTGCCCTGGTAGACCATCGACAGGAACTCCATGTCGACGACCGTGACCTCCGCCCCGCTGGGGTCGTTGCGGTAGTAGTAGAACGTCCGGTCGTCCGGGCCCCAGATCGGCTGGATGATGCCGGTGTAGTTGTCGGACACGCTGTAGTCGTACACGTCGGTCAGCGAATCGGCGCGCAGGACGTGGAAGATCGCGGTGCCGGCATCGATCGTGGCGTAGTCGAGGAACACCGCCTTGCCGCTCACCTGGAACGGGACGAGCTGCGAGCCCGAGAGCGCCATCAGGACCGGCGCGCCGGGCTTGGACAGGTCGTACATCGTCGAGTACTCCACGCCCGCGGCCGAGTAGTTGATCACGAACCGATAGACACCCACGAAGTAGTAGCTCGGGCTGCTCGTGTACGTCAGCTGCAGCAGGACCCCGGTGTTGTCGCTCACCGTGAGCTGGTACGAGAGCGAGTTCCCGGTCACGGTCACGCTGTAGCCGGCAACGGTGGTCCAGCCGTCGTGCGAGGTGGTGCCGGCCGCCCACGCGCCGGTCAGTCCACAGTTGCA
>JBAIWU010000099.1:0-2304 GCA_037917155.1 Candidatus Eiseniibacteriota bacterium | reverse complement strand
GGAGCGGCGTCGCGCCGCCCGCGGGCGCGGCGCGCCACGTGTGGGCCTGCTCGAAGTTGATCACGCTCGAGCCCAGCACGTCGTCCACGTGCGGATCGGGCATGTAGCTCGCGACCGGCTGCGCGGCCGCGCCGCCGGGGCGGTTGAAGTCGACCCGCACGACCATGACCGGCGTGGCGACGAGCCGGCCCTGCGCCTCGTCGTACTGGAACGGCCGCACCTCGAGGCCCACGAGACGGCGGCCGCGGAACGCGCCGGGCGCCCCCAGGCGCGCGGTCTCGGTCGGCCACAGGCCGTCGGCGAGCGGCGTCACGTCGTCCGCCGTGGGCTCGTAGCGGCCGGCGGCGTCGCGCTGGAACGCGGGCTTGCGCGCGATCGCCAGCCGCACGCCCGTGCGCTCCTGCGCCGGGCCCGCCGAGAGGATCCGCACCGAGGGCCGGGCGTCGATCGGCACCGCCAGCATGGCCGAGTACGCGGGCAGCAGCGCGTGGCCGGGGTCGGCGAGCGAGTGCGCCTGCGGCACGCCGATCACGACCGAACGGCCGTCCGGGCCCGGGGCCGAGAGCGACCAGGCCCCCGCGGAGACCTGCAGCGTGAGCCCCCGCGCGTCGGTGGCGAGCACGCGGATGCCGTCCGCGCGGGCAGGGCGGGGCGTCAGGAGGGCGGCGGCGACCAGCGCCAGGGCGAGCGAACGGGTTGGGAACCGCATCGAGCCGTGCAGTCTAGTGGACTTCGGTCCGTTGCGGTACCCCCGGGCGCCGTGCGGCGGGCGGCGCGCCGATGCTAGACTCGTGGTCCTGCCCCCCACGCCGGGTGCGCCCCGGCCCATCCGACCGCTGGAGATCTCGCTCATGAAGGTTCCGGGTTCGCTGGCCGCCACCGGCCTGGCCGTGCTCCTGTGCGCCCCGCTCCACGCCGCGGAGCATCCCGGCATCCAGCCGGCGCTGACGGCGTCCCCCACGCCCGCGATCGGGTCGACCCCGGACCAGGCCCCGACCTGGCACAAGTCGCCCGCGACCACCCCGCTGCCCGACAGCGTGCTGGCGCGCCTGTTCTTCTCGGACGGCCGGGCCGACGTGACCCGGCGCCAGTTCGCCGAGGCGGCGGTCCAGCTCCAGATCCCTCCCGCGGCTCTTACCCCGCAGATGCGCGGCGAGGTCCTCGATCTGCTGCTCCAGAAGCGAATCCTCGCCGAGCGCGCGAAGCGCGAGCCCCGGCGGTGGGTGCGCTCCGACAGCACCAACTACAACGGGCTCGCCGACCGGCTCACGCTCGCCGCGGCGCTGGACTCGGCGATGGCCGAGCTGGGCTTCGCGATCACGGCCCGCGGCGACACGATCCCGGGGCGCATGGAGCTCGGCATGATGCTCCGCGACAGCGCCATGGCGAAGCTGCAGGCCACGTACGACGAGCCCGCCCTGCAGCTCGTTGCGACGGCGTTCGCGAACCTGCCCAAGCCCGGGCCCGGCACGGGGCTGCAGGAGGCGTTCCGCATGCGCACCGCGCTGCCCGTCGTATCCGCGGCCGACAGCGCGCGCACGCTCATCCGCTCCTCCATGGGCAGCTATTCCGTGGGCGAGCTGCTGACGGACTTCGGGCGCCTGAACCCCAATTACCGCCCGCCGGTGGCCACCGCCGAGAACGTCCGCGACGTCGCGAACAGCGTCATCTACGAGAAGCTGCTGCGCGAGCACGCGGCGGCGCAGGGGCTCGCCCGCCGGCCCTCGATCGCGGCCCAGCTCGCCGCGCGCGCCGAGTACCTCGACGTGCAGGAGTACGTCCGCCACGCGGCGTACGACCACGTGCCGACCGACTCCGTCTCGCTGCGCCGCCACTACGACCGCCACCCGCGCTGGTTCGACGACTGGGCGCGCGCCGACATCCTGCGCGGCCTCTTCGCCACGCGCGCGGAGGCGGACTCGTTCGCGAAGGTGCTCGCGCGCCCGGCCGCGGCCGAGTCGCTCGCCGGCCGATCGATGCCCTCCGGCACGCCGTACGCGACGTTCCTGGTCGAGAGCGCGGACACGGCCCTGTTCGCGCGCGTGCGGCGCGCGGGCACGGCGCGCGTGGTGGGCCCGGACGAGACGCAGGACGGCTGGCGCGTCCTCCGCGCCACGCGCATCGAGCCGCGCCGCCCGCGCCCGTTCGGCGAGGTGCGCGACATCGTGCTCGAGGACTGGTACCAGCGCGACGGCGACCGGCGCGTGCGCGAGCTGATGCGCACGCTCGTCGCCCAGACGCTCGTGCAGATGAACGAGGCGGCGATCGCCCGGCTCGGCGGCGCGCCCGCCGCCCCGCCGCGGC